>CAYQBZ010000351.1:0-4194 GCA_964415855.1 uncultured Rikenellaceae bacterium | reverse complement strand
GAGATTTTTATTTTTCAGTATTATGGATACAGTAGTGAGTGGAATCAGGTCGACCGGCAATCTGCACCTCGGCAATTATTTCGGAGCAGTAAAGAACTTTCTTAAAATGCAGAGAGAGAACAATTGTTATTTCTTTATAGCTGATTACCATTCACTTACCACTCATCCAAAGCCGGAGGACCTTCACGGTAATATCAGGCAGGTTATGGCAGAATACCTTGCATGCGGCATAGATCCTGACACAGCAACTGTTTTTATTCAAAGTGATGTTCCTGAAGTATCGGAGCTCTATCTTCTGCTGAATATGAATGCCTATGTGGGAGAGCTTGAAAGAACAACTTCGTTTAAAGAAAAAATACGGAAACAGCCCGATAACATCAACGCCGGGTTATTGACATACCCGGTGCTTATGGCTGCTGACATCATTATCCATAAGGCAAATAAGGTTCCGGTTGGAAAAGACCAGGAGCAACACCTTGAAATGACGAGGCGGTTTGCCAGAAGATTCAATATTATGTACGGTGTGGATTTTTTCCCTGAGCCGGATGCATATAATTTCGGGAAGCAGCTGGTTAAGATACCCGGCCTGGATGGAACAGGTAAAATGGGGAAAAGTGAAGGCAACGGGATCTTCCTGGCTGATACTCCGGAGGAAATAAGGAAAAAAGTGATGAAGGCGGTTACTGACACAGGACCGACCCAGCCGGGGCAAAAGCCCTCTGAACCCGTTAAGAACCTGTTTACAATAATGAAAGCTGTATCGGATCCTTCTACAGTTAAATATTTCACTGACAAACACGCTGCCTGCGAGATACGCTATGGGGATATGAAAAAGCAACTGGCCGAGGATATCATTAAGTTTACAGATCCTATAAGAACCCGAATCAATGAACTGGTTGCCGATAGTAAATATCTCTCGGACGTTGTTGCCCGTGGAGCGGAAAAAGCAAGGGCCAGTGCATCAATAACAGTGAGGGAAGTAAGGGAAATATTAGGGTACAGGCCTTTCCAGGAAATAAAAAGAAAGCCAGGCTTTTAACCTGGCTGCCCTGAATAATCAGGGATATGATTGAGATTGCCTGTGTACTATTGTTAATGCAAAATGCGTGCCAAACAAAGCAGGTGGATCATATAATAAACCTCAGCGAGATGATCAGATTCCTCCCCGGTGACACAATCCCTGATGAATACGGCCTGTACCTGAGATCAAGGATATTTTCAAGACCAGCTGTAATAACAGACCATTTGACAGGAGCATAGGACGTTTTGATATTAAATGTGATCCAACCCGGCGACCATGGATTCCCATTCTTATCAGAAGCATACAAATATGGTTTGTCTGTTTCAGAAGGCGGCATATCTTCAAATTTTCTTTGTCCGTTGTATACAGAATACAATTCGGCAGTAATTTTTTGTGACTTACAGATGAGATGAGTTGATCCGAATAACGGAGCCGCATGTCGCAGTGGGATGCCTCCCTTCTCCTCTCCCTTCGTGATGTTTAAGACTGATCGTACTGACAGGTATTTGTTAATATTGACTTTCATACTCACATTAATTCCATTAACCCTTGCAAATGATGCGTTTGTAATTGCCTGCACCCTGCTCAGTACGCCTTTATATATAATGGAGTCTTCACCATTGAAAAGAAAATCATGACGTGTCAGGGCATTATTCAGCCAGGTATGGTAACCTGTGATATCTATATGTAAGAATCCATCAAATTCCTTTGAGATGCCCAGATCAAAATTTGTTGCATATTCTGGCTTAAGGTCAGGATTCGGTACTATTACCACTCCGGGTGCCGGATCAAAGATCTTACCAACATCGTCGAGATTGGGGGTCCTGAAGCCTGATGAGGCATTAATGTTTAGCTGGGTTTTACTCCGGAACCTGAAAACAAGACCGGCAGATCCTGTTACTGCACCATTCGACATTGATATTACGGTGAACGGTACATTAAAGAACGAATTGTCATTTATTTTGGAATCCAGGGTTATATGATTATACCTTATACCAGTGCTGAAAGTTATATGTTCTGATAAGGTATTCTTATAACCGGAATAGACAGAAAAACTCCTGTAAATATTACTGCCATCAGGGTATCTGGAGGCAGCCGGAGTGATCTTCCCTGTTATTATATCACGCGAGTGTGCTGTTGATTTGACATCGTTGCCAACATACTCAATACCATAATACAGGAGCTGATTACCCTTATTCGGTTCTTTATCAAAATCAACATTCAGTGATAAGATACTTACCTGATCGGACTGCTCGTTTACTGAAGGTGATCCGAAAGTTCTGTCATGCCGGCTCTCTTTATAATCCTGCATGGCGGCCGTTAAAATAAATTCGTCAAAGAATCTGTTTTCTTTAGTGATCCTCATCTGCAGGCTGTTCATCATCCATATCTGTGGGCCATAGTACCATTCGCTATATCTCAGATTCCCCGATCTGTACTGAATTAACCGATCGTAACGTGGCACGTCAGAAAGCTTTGAGTAGTGATTGGCATATACTATGTCAAGGAAGTCAGATATTTTAAATCGTAGTTTGTTGAGAGTATTAAGCTGGCTGTATCCTGACCACACCTGAAGCCGGGGATCGGGATTTGTTACAATGGTATCCTTAGAACCTCTGGTTACAACATATTCAGGGCGCAGGTATCCGGGATTTTTCCGTGCACCCATCTTAAGGTTATCATAATCCGAATAAGTAATGCTGGAAAAAAGAGCAATTTTTCTGCTCCCGATATTTAAATCGAGGTGATTGGTTTTCTCTTTGTTTGAAGATGCAAAACGGGAGAAAGCATCCACTTTAACATAAAGTTCATTACCAGTTGATAACAGGGCTTTTTTTGTATGAAAATCCATTACACCGCCAATAGCGTCACTGCCATAGATGGCAGCTCCCGGACCGAAAATGATTTCTGTCGATTCGAGGGCAGAAGGATCTAATGAGATAACATTCTGGATATTTCCCTCCCTGTAAATAGCGTTATTCATTCTGACACCATCAACCACTATCAGAATCCTGTTTGTAGCAAAACCTCTTATCATAGGGCTGCCCCCTCCAAGCTGGCTTTTCTGGATGAATACCTCATTCGACATTCCTATGAGATCTGCGGTAGTCTGCGGATTTTGCAGCTCAACTGCACTTTTAAGTACTGCTGTTATCTTATTTGGCACTTCATCTTTTTTTTGTTCCCAGCGATTGGCCGATATAACAAATTCCTGCATGGCGAAGATCTTCTTTGTGAGTTTGACAGTAAAATTTTCACCTCTTATTTCACTGTGGCTCATACATGCAGCTTCGTAGGTAAAATGATGAAAGCATATTATCTCCCCTTCGTTGAAAGCTGATATATCTGCCTTTCCTGAACGGTTAGTAAATACTAGCCTGGTCCTCGTTTCATTCATTACAGCTGCATCAGGGATGGGCTTAAGATCTTCATCATCAATGACTGTGATTATCTGTGAAAAGCAGTTAAGAATTGTAATGCCGGCTAAAATACCGGTGCAGATCAGGTTTCTCATAACATAGGATCAAAGAAAAGCATAAAACTAATAAAAATAATCAAAATTGGCTGGCCGACAGGCTGTTATATAACATCTGTGGTTTAAAAATCACCTATTAAGAATTTGAGGAACAGGAGTATACTTTTATTTGTTAATTTTGGAATAGGACAAATACAAAATGTGAGTACGGTGGGTAAGAGAGTGACAATCTTATTTGTAGTAATCCTGGTTTCAGCCCTGGCCGCTCTGGGATATTTCTTTTATCAGGGAAGAAGGAGCTTATTTACAGATCCTTATAAGGCAGTTACTCCTGAAGCTTGTATCGTTATTGAGACATCAGATCTTTCGCGTTTCCTTAATTCAGTTACCACAGGTAATGGTTTTTTTCAAGAGGCGGGAATGATTAAAGAGCTGGGCAGCTTCAATATGAAGTTAAAATACCTTGCTGGTCAGGCAAATAAGGAAGATTACAAAAAGCTTCTGGCAGGCAGGTTGGCGATTATTTCTTTCTATGCTACAAACGAAGGAGATCTCAATACGCTCCTTTCAATGGCAGTCCCGGGAGAGATGCGATTCAGGCATATAAAGGAAATTATCCGCTCATCCGGGATCAGTGAAATGACCGAAAGTGAATTATCAGGTTATTCTCTGCTTAAGATTCCATATTCAGAGGGTG
>CAYQBZ010000350.1:0-4231 GCA_964415855.1 uncultured Rikenellaceae bacterium | reverse complement strand
ACTTCTGGAGCATATTAAAGCATCGCAGCGATCTCTTTATCAAGACTATTTTCCCCCTTTCTCCTGTTGAAAAAAAAGCTGTCCTTGGTTTCTCTCTGACAACGAGGGAATGGCACCTTTGGATCAATGATCCGGAAAACGAAGTTGATCCACTTGAATATCCTCTTGACGGACTGATCCTATATTATCTGACCGTCATGCATGGCGATATTATGATACATGCTTCAGGTGTAAATAATGTCGGGCACGGATTCCTGTTCAGCGGGATGTCAGGAAAAGGAAAATCAACAATAGCAAAGCTCTGGGAGGATTCAGGAGCTAAAATCATACATGATGACAGGCTAATAATAAGGAACACAGGAACAGGCTACAGGATGTACAACACTCCGGTTTATAACAATGACGAACCATTAGATTCTCCCTTGAACAAAATATTCATTATCGATCATGGATCTTCAAATGAGTTGATCCCTGTCAAGGGTGCAGGTGCCGTAACCCAGATTATGGCCAATTGCGTTCAGCACAACTGGGGTTCCGATATAATTGTACGGCTGCTTGGCTCAGTGTCAATAATGTGCGCTGCGATTCCTGTGGTGAAACTTATGTTCAAACCCGACAGAAGAGTACTTGATCTAATTTTGGAAAATGAATGAATCCCGGAATAATAAGAACTTAATTAAGAATGTAGGATTGACCCTGCTCTCTGAGGGAAAGACCATAAGAATAAAAGCACACGGTTATAGCATGTATCCGTGTATCAAACCAGGTTCATTGATCCTTATCGAACCAATAATCCTTAAAGGTCCGCCTAAGCCTGGTGAAATAATCGCAATCCGGAGGGAAAACGGCCTGATAGTTCATCGTCTTGCCAGAACGGTCAATAAAGGAGGTATCACATTCTATGTTGCAAGGGGCGACAGCAACGCTTATGCCGATGAACCTGTGCAGCTCTTTAGAATTGCCGGAAGGATAGTTGGTGCCGAAACTACAGGTGAAAATTCCGTTAAAGCAGACATAAGAATAAATCTCAAACCAGGTTATATCTCAAACAGAATAAGAGTTATAGCATTGATGATATGGAAGAAGATCAGGTAACAAACCGGCGTTATGGGAGGCATAGTTATAGGACCGGAGGAGAACATGAAGTACAAATGGATTGACAGAGGAAGATAAGAAGCATTAAATGAAAGAAAAATTCATCTTATTCAGGAAATCCCTGGGACTTGTCTGGAAGAGTGCTCCCGGATGGACCTTTGTCAACATAATTTTATCTGTTTTAATAAGCATCCTGCCTCTTGTTCTTATCTGGTTGATTAAGATTCTTATTGACAGCATTACAGTTGCAGTCACACCAAACTCCGCAATTACAGCCGATAATATCATCTGGATCATCATTGCCGTTGTCCTGGTCTATTTTCTTGACGAAGAATCATCGGGATTCAGCAACTTTGCCCGTAAGAAACAGTCTTTGAAACTGGAAATCCATATGTACGGACTTCTGCACTCAAAGGCGGTAAAGCTTGACCTCATCAATTTCGAACGGCCGGAATATTTCGATTGCCTGGCAAGGGCAACCCGCGAAGCTCCATGGCGCCCAAACAGTATACTGAATAACCTTGTTTCAATGTTTCGCGGGTTTCTCTCCCTGCTGCTGATGGCAGGACTGATATCAACACTGAACTGGACCCTTGCCATACTGCTTCTGGTGGCAAACATACCCGGTATATGGTTGCGGCTTCATTACG
This sequence comes from uncultured Rikenellaceae bacterium, assembly GCA_964415855.1. GTDB lineage: Bacteria > Bacteroidota > Bacteroidia > Bacteroidales > VadinHA17 > LD21. The sequence continues at coordinate 2,486 of CAYQBZ010000350.1, read as the reverse complement.
CAGATTTACTTTATTCTTTTCAACGGCAACATACACCTGAAGCAAGGAAATCTGCCTATTTCAACTGGCTGCTTACAGGTGACAGGCCTTCCAGGGAGCTCCGCCTGTTCGGACTCGGTAATTATTTCATGCAGCTCTTTAAAAAATCTTTTCTTAAACAAAAAAACGAAGAGATAAGAATCATACGCAGAAGAACTCTCATAGAACTCATCTCAAACCTTTTCAAATCCTCTGCACTTCTGATCACCTTGCTGTTTATAGCACGCCAGACGGTTGCAGGAAGCCTTTCACTTGGGCAGATGGCTATGTTCCTGCTGGCATTCAGACAGGGAATGCTGTATATCAAAGATCTGTTTGGTTCGATTGCCGGTTTGTATGAAGATAGTCTTTTCATTGGTGATACATTTGAATTTCTGGATCTTAAGGAAAAGGTTACTCTAATTGAACCGGAGAGACCTGTAGCACCACTTAAGGAGAAAATTTCAGTCGATAACATTTCCTTCACATATCCAGGCAACAGCAACAGTACAATTAATAATATCTCTTTTGAAATCAGCAAAGGAGAGATTTTGGCCCTCGTAGGAGCTAACGGAGCCGGTAAGAGTACTCTGGTAAGGTTGCTCTGCAGGTTATATGATCCGGATTCAGGCATTATTAAATGTGATGGTATTGACATCAAAAATATCAGTCCTGAAGAGTACAGAAAATTATATTCGGTTGTATTTCAGGATTTTATGTTATACAACCTGACAGCTGGTGAGAATATCCGCTTGGGCAATATTGATGATAACAGACCTGAAGAGAGAATCATAAGCTCTGCAACTACTGCAGGCATTAATGACCTGATTTCAGGTCTTCCGGGAGGATACGAAACCGTTATTGGCAACCTGTTTGACGACAGCAGGGAGCTCAGCTGGGGAGAGTGGCAGAAAATTGCCCTGGCAAGATCGCTCTTCAGGGATGCTCCGGTCCTGATCCTTGATGAACCATCAAGTGCCCTGGACGCAGATTCCGAGCATGAAATATTCAGCAGGTTCAGGGAAATTGTAAAAGGACGAACTGCTGTTCTTATCAGTCATCGTTTTACCAATGTAAGCCTGGCCGACAGGATAATAGTACTTGATAACGGATCAATAGCAGAAACCGGCACACATGAAGATCTGATGAAAAGAGGAGGCATATATCATTCAATGTATTCGAAACAGGCCACCAGGTTCAGCAAATGATGAGTGAGATGAATATAAGGAACGAGGAGATCCTGCTCATGGGATTATGCCGTCTGGAATTCAGCTCTGAGATAAGTGTCATGATTAAGGCATTGACAGAAGAGGTAACTGACTGGAAATATTTTGCTGAGCTTGCCAACAATCATGGAGTTGCTGCACTGGCATATCACAATCTCGAAAAATACAGGCTCCTCGATATATTACCTGACGAAATTATATTATTTCTGCGAGATGCGTTAATGAAGAGTCTCAGCAGGAATACATTTAACCTTGAAGCCATCAGTGAGGTCCTTCACCTTTTTAATGAGGCAGGTATCAGAACGGTACTTATCAAGGGATTAGCACTTGAATTGTCTGTTTACGGAAATGGCGGATTACGCCAGATGACTGATGTGGACCTCCTCATAACCCGGAAGCAATGCCGGACAGCAAGACAGATCCTGATAAGCAACGGGTATGTCTCCCTGCCCTTTAAATCATACTTCCATAAGCTCATTATGGCGTATACCGGAAAACACCTGCCTTCACTCATGAAAAAAGGAACATCTGTTGATTTGCATACTGAATTATTCGGGCATAAAAGGAACGTTCTGACAAAATTGCTCTATGATACCAGTTACCTGTTGGATATAAAAGGAGAGAAGACTTTCATTCCACAACCACAGATATTATTCCTCTACCTCGTTAAGCATCTCTATCAGCATGAATTGAATAATGAATCGCAGCTCCGTTTATATGCCGATCTGGTTGTTCTGATTGAGAAGCACCGGGAAGAGATCCTAAATTATGACCTGCTTACTTATGCTGCACAGGCTGGTATGTCTGATATCCTTGCCTGGCGTCTCGAACCCCTGAGGGATCTCTGGGGAATTTCTTTTCCAGACTGGATAAATGATTTCATCGATAAATGGTACAATCCTGATTCCATCAATAAATTCATATTCTTTCTGAAAAGCCCGAAGGGAAATCCTCCTGTTGATAATGCCGTATCCTACCGCCAGGTTATCAGGGATATCCCCGGGGTGCATCGCAAGCTTCTTTTCCTCCTGGGAGATATCTTTCCTTCACTTAGCTTCATGAAGAAGCGATATAACTGCCCGGGTTCCTTAAAAGCCCTGATATATTATCCGCACAGGTTTGGAAAAATATTATGGCTGTTCAGAAGATGATGTGAAGACGGGAATACAGCAAGACTGGCTGGAAATCATTTCTATCCCTGAAGCATTCAGAATATATTTCAAAAAGTATTCAAACTATTTT
>CAYQBZ010000349.1:0-4237 GCA_964415855.1 uncultured Rikenellaceae bacterium | reverse complement strand
GTATACATACCGACAAAAATAATTAAAAATTTAACATTTCAGCAAAAAAGCAATTTTTTTTAAAGTTATGCTATTATATTTCTTTTATGGTTAATAATGTCATGAATCAGACACCTATTGCTATCATTCATAAACATGTGCTCCCAGGTTCCGCAGATCAGTAAAGAATCCCGGATATGATTTTGCAACACACTGAGAGTCCCTTATATAAATGCGCCCTTCTGCTCCAAGGGCGGCAACTGCGGTTGCCATGGCAATGCGGTGATCGTCATGTGATTCAACATGAGCTCCATGTGGCTGCCCACCGGTAATATACATATTATCGTCTCTTATTTCTATCTTAATCTTCATCTTTCCGAATTCCTCCTTCAGGGTGGAAGCCCTGTCACTCTCCTTATGGAACAGTCTTGAAACGCCTTTGATCGACGAAACACCTTTGCAATATGCAGCCAGCGTGGCAAGCGGTGGAAAAAGATCAGGAGATTCAGTGGCATCAAATTCAAAAGCCATAAGATCCGATTTTGATACCTCTACCTGATTTTCACCAATTCTGATGGTGGCACCTGCTTTCTTCAGAGCATCTATTATCGTCTTGTCGCTCTGCATGCTGTCGCTACGTAGTCCCCGGACAATTATCTGTCCGTTAATTGCTCCGGCTACCAGAAGAAAAGCACCTCCGCTCCAGTCTGCCTCTACTGAAAATTCCCTGGCAACATATTTCTGATTTCCGGGTATATGAAAGAGTCTGTATCCTGAGTTACTAAGTTCTATTCCAAATGCCTTGAGGACCTGGGTGGTCATATCAATATATGGCTTGCTCCTGAGGTTATTGACTGTGATTTCCGAGTCTTCATCTGCAAGCGGAAGCGCCATCAGCAAGCCTGTTAGCAGCTGGCTGCTGATGGATCCGTCAATAACACATTTCCCTCCTTTAATCGGACCCTTGATGGTAAGAGGAAGGAATCCGTCTGAGGTGTTACATAATACACCCAGCTGGGTTAAAGCCTCTTCGATCATGAACATAGGCCTTTTTTTGAGCGAATGTGCTCCAACCAGTGTTATTTCAGCAGGATACAGGGCTGCTATTGGCGAGAACATGCGGATAGCCAGTCCCGATTCGCCACAATTCAGTTTTGACTCTCTGAGAATACCTGCACCTTGAATATCTAATTCATCTGGTAGGGGTTCCACCCTGGCACCGAGTCCTACTGCTATGCTCATCGCAGCCAGGGAATCGTCGCAGTACGACGGATTATGGATTATGCTTTCTCCGTTGGCAAGTAAGGCAGCCGCAATTGCACGTTGTGTCATACTCTTGGACGAAGGGGCTCTTAGCTGACCTTTGATTGCCGAAGGATCCACATATCTTTCCATATTCCTGTATTTATTCCTTATCCTGAGGGTTTGTAACTCCTATGTTCATTACCTTCATCTGGTGGTTAATAGACTCCTGGTGAATTGCTTTGAAAATTGCATCAATCAGCTCAGCACTTAGTCCTTTTGCCTGGCCTCTTTCTATTACTTTGTTAATTATTTCATCCCAGCGGGTTGTCTGCAATATAGTGATATTATTTTCCTTTTTATAGCGTCCTATCGTTTCTGCAACTTTCATACGTTGCTCCAGCAGGTCGAGGAGGTGATCGTCGTATACGTCGATTTGTTGCCGCAGTTCACCTAACACATCAAGGAGCTTCGGATCGGAGGGACTCGGATTACGGAATATCAGCCGTGAAAGCATCTCTTTCAGGTCGTTAGGCGTCAGTTGTTGTGCAGCATCCGACAAGGCTCTTGACGGGTCAATATGCGATTCGAGCATTAACCCGTCAAAGTTAAGGTCCATGGCTTTCTGGGAAATTTCATGAAGAAATTGTCTCGATCCGGCTATGTGGCTGGGATCACATATTATAGGAAGATCAGGTATACGTCTTCTTAATTCTATTGGCAGCTGCCAGTTGGGCTGATTCCGGTAAAGCGTCTTTTCATATGATGAGAATCCCCTGTGTATGGCCCCTATTCTTGTTATCCCTGCCCTGGCAATACGCTCAATAGCTCCTATCCACAGCTCGAGATCAGGATTAATAGGATTCTTTACAAGTACCATTACATCAACCCCTTTAAGGGCATCGGATATCTCCTGTACAGTAAACGGATTAACAGATGTCCTGGCACCTATCCATAACATATCCACACCATATTTAAGCGCTTCGTAAACATGTTTCTCATTGGCCACCTCCGTGCCAACAAGTAATCCGGTCTCCTGCCTTACCTGTCTGAGCCATTTCAATCCTTCAACACCGACACCTTCAAAAGAATTTGGACGTGTACGTGGTTTCCAGATTCCGGCACGGAATACACTTAACTCCTTTATCCGGGCTAATTGCAAGGCAGTCGACATCATTTGTTCCTCACTTTCGGCGCTGCATGGGCCGGAGATAAGAAAAGGCCTCCCTTTATATCCTCTCCAGTCTCTGATCCTGGAATTCTCAAGTTTTACTACCATTTTATTAAAAGTTAATTCAATATCTTCCTGATCTTATTTGCCTCTTCCATAAGATCTTTTAATCCGTCCATGTTTTTATTATTTATCATTTCCCTGAATGATCTCATCTTGTCAATATATGTGTCGATAACCTCGATTATATGTTCAGCATTCTCCAGGAAAATCGGGGCCCATGTGTCCCCGCTGCTTTTTGCAAGGCGTACGGTGCTTTCGAATCCGCCACCGGCCAGTGCAAGGATATTCTGTTCTTTCTCTTCCTTCTCCAGCACACTAAGTGCAAGTGAAAAAGATGTGATATGCGATATATGCGAAACATAGGCCACGTGAATATCATGGTCCTTGGAATTCATATATAACTTACGCATATTCAATACCTGCAGCATTTTTTCAACTGTCTGGAGTGCATCCGGGTCGCTGAGTTCCCTGTCGCAAATGATAGCTATCTTGTAATCGAACAGTTTTCCTATCGCAGCCAGGGGACCAGAGAATTCAGTTCCTGCCATAGGGTGGACTGCGACATAGCGGCCCCTTGCAGGATGGTTTACTGAAGCTCTGGCAATGCTGCCCTTTGTGGAACCCATATCGGAAACAATCTTTGAGGTACCGGCTATCCTGTCGAGCACGGAAGGCAGCATGACACAATTTGTATTAACAGGGGTTGAAAGGATTATCAGGTCGCTCTTGTCAACTGCATTTTCGAGAGTATCTATTTCATCAACCAGTCCGCATAGCAAAGCGATGTTCTGGTGGTGCATATTATTATCAACGCCTATGATCCTGTCCGTAAATCCGCGCTTGCGAAGATCGACCATTAGTGAACCTCCGATAAGCCCGACTCCTATTACTGCTATCGTCATTTTTTCAGATGTATTTATTTTTAATATTTATCCTTTAATTTTTGTCCGAAGACCGGAGAACGGAATTAGCAACTCACCTTACTTTTACAAACATCCGACTTCCGACTTCTAACCATCATAATCCCTCAAGTCTTTCTTTTGCCTCCGTCAGCCTTTTTTCATTGGCACACAATGAGATACGTATATATCTCTCACCATTTTTCCCGAAAATGAAACCAGGTGTGATAAAAACATGGGTTTTCTGTAAGATCTCTTCAATGAACAACTCACAGCTTATTATTTCTTCAGGTATACGTCCCCAGACGAAAAGGCCTGCCTGTGATTTTTCAACTTCACAATTAAGCAATTTCATTATTTCCTCAACGATATTCCGGCGTCTGATATAGGTGCTGTTTACTTTGTCGTACCAGGTCCCTGGATTATTAAGGGCTTCAGCAGCGGCCAGCTGTAAAGGCAGGAACATTCCCGAATCCATATTGCTCTTCACCTTAAGTACATTACTTATGTATTCTTTGTGGCCTGCAACCATTCCAATACGCCATCCTGCCATGTTATGCGACTTACTGAGTGAGTTCAGCTCCAGCGATGTCTCCTTTGCACCGTCAACAGCAAGGAGGCTAATATATTCCTTATTTAAGATGAAGCTGTATGGATTATCATTACACAGCAGTATATTATGTCTTTGCGAAAAAGCAACAAGCCTTTCAAACAAATCCATCGAACCTCTTGTACCCGTTGGCATATGGGGATAATTGATCCACATTAGCTTAACGGATCTAAGATCAGTTGCTTCGAGAGCTTCCAGGTCGGGGAGCCAGCCGTTTTTTGCCTCAAGGCCGTATTTCCTTACTATGCCGCCTACCAGACTGGTCACTGATGA
>CAYQBZ010000348.1:0-4244 GCA_964415855.1 uncultured Rikenellaceae bacterium | reverse complement strand
AAGCAAGGGTTCGGTTATTCAACGCGCCGGCTTAAAGAAAATCCCAGTATGGCCAGCCATATTATAAAAGCGCTGTTCTATAAGGGGTAATCTGGCGTGGGGCGTGGGGCGTGGGGCTATAATTATTTCCGCATATTCCTGGTTTCCAAATATTTCTTATGTATCTCATCTACCTCCTGGTCTGTCAGCTGAGGCTTGTACGGTGTGGGCTTTTCAGGGGGGCCGTGTATCAACAGGTATGCTGCAGGCACTAATAAGAAAGGACTTAATCCTATCATCTTATCAGACGGTATACCCCCTTTTTCGTAAGCGTCTACCTTTTGCTTCTGACGCAGAAGTTCATAGTTGTTTGCAGGATCCCCCAGACTGTTTATGGTCGTCCTGCCCTGATATGCAGAAACAGCAACATTATATCTTGCATTCTCCATTTCTGTTGAAGTAATACTTCTTGAATTTAAAATCTCGGATTTAAGATTTGTAAACCGGGGTAATATTATCACCTCACCAATAGATATAGTGTCATTGCTTAGAAAAATACCTGTAATAAACTCCCTCCCGCTCAGAGTATCACTGATAAACAAACTGTCTGGCTTATAACCCAGACTTTTAAAGCTTACCGTATCATTTTTATTGACATATAAGGAAAAAGTGCCATCGCCGGCGCTCACTGCAGAAAAGTCTTTGTTGATATAAATCTGTGAGCCCTGAACAGCTGAATATGTAGTGGCATCCATAACCATACCTCTCAGATGTATTCTCATGCCGGCAACTTCACTTTCCTGCCCCTGCACCCTGCCAATGAAAATAAGAAGTATTGATATTATGAAGATAAGATGCTTCATGCGTACCAGACTTATTATAAGTTAATTATTAATTCGTCCAAAGAGCGTTTTGGCACATGGTGATTTTTCTCACTGTCCCGCCAGTACTTGACATCTCCATCTTTAATATCATCTATTATCACTGTTTCTACAGTTTTGCCTAACGCCAGGACTAAAAGAATATCGTACTTATCAGGGATGCCCAACTCACTGCGGAGAACCTCGCGCTTAATGGAAGCAATCATACAGCCTCCCAGACCTGCTTCGGCAGCCCCCAGCATTATGCTCTGTGCCGCAATGCCATGATCCACACCAAATTGCTCTGTAATTGATTTATCACCCAGAATAATAATATAGGCTGAAGGTCTTTCTCCTTCTACAGGGCCCGGCCAATCCTTAAGGTATCCTGCCCAGATAAGCGAGGGGAAAACTTTGTCACAGTCGGTAGATGAGTTATAAATAAGGTATTTAAGTGGCTGCCTGTTTGCTCCTGAGGCTGACAGTCTTGCCAGGTCGATCAGCGACAGAATCGTTTCGGTACCAACGTGGAAAGATTCATTAAAACGACGATATGACCTGTTTTTAATTATAAGTTCCTTTACATTCATTTACCACGGATTGGATTCCGGTTATGCAGTATAAAACAACATTAAAATTATTAAAAAAAGGGAACCTTCATCCGATTCCCTTAGTATCTTTTCAATTAATATCTTTTTGAAATGATATCCCAGTCTAGGATCTCCCAGAAAGATTTTATATAATCAGGCCGTTTATTCCTGTAATCTATATAGTAGGCATGTTCCCATACATCACAGGTTATTAATGGCTTAAGCCCCTTACGTAATGGATTGCCGGCGTTGGATTCCTGCACAATCTGTAACGAACCGTCATCATTTTTTACAAGCCATGCCCAGCCTGCCCCGAATAATGAGGCTGCAGCTTTATTGAATTGCTCCTTAAAGGCCTCAAATGAACCGAACGATCCGTTAATGGCATCTGCAACAACTCCAACAGGATGTTTTCTTCCTTCATTTGAAAACGATTCAAAATAAAACGTATGATTCCAGACCTGTGCAGCATTATTATAGATCCCACCCTCAGCTTTCCTGATGATTGTAACCAGATCAGCTTTCTCAAACTCAGTTCCGGGCACAAGATTATTAAGGTTATTTACATAAGCCTGATGATGCTTACCATAATGATAATCAAGTGTCTCTTCACTAATATAGGGAACAAGAGCGTTAAGCTTGTACGGAAGTTTTGGAAGTTCGAATACCATGATTATAAGATTTTAGATTAATACTTTCTCTGTAAAACAATGATTCCGGACCTATGTTCAAAATTAGCATTTTTATGCCAGTTATCAGAATTAAACGAGAAATATTTTATCAGGCAAGGCAGGGATGACTCCCCTTCCGGAGGCTATGCCGAACAGAGTACTGACTGCTTCCTTTCCTTTTTCTCCAAGACTGAGGGTAAACTCATTGACAAATAGTTTGATATGGTTGCTCATAACTGTACTGTCCATTTCCTTTGCATTTGAAGTCACAAAATCATACGATGCGAATGAGTCTTTATATGCATATTCAAGGCTCCTTCGCACTATACGGTTTACCTTCATTGAAATATCTTCAGGCAGACTTCTCTTAATGACTATGGCACCAAGGGGTACAGGCATACCGGATAACTTCTCCCAGTATTCCCCCAAGTCGGCAATCTTATGGAGTCCTTTCTTATAATATGTAAATCTTGTCTCATGAATGATAAGGCCCGCATCAATCTCGTTATTTAAAAGTGCCTCTTCTATATCCGAAAACAGGTACTCAGTCTTATTGTCAGCATCAGGCCATGCAATGCTGAACAGAAGATTGGCAGTAGTATACTTTCCCGGGATGCCGATCCTCGATTTTACCAGCGATCCCGCCTTTATCTTCCTTTTGCTTATGACAAGCGGCCCGTTACGGTAGCCAAGAGCACTTCCAGCATCCAGTATCAGGTAATGCTGTGACGCATAGGCATAAGCATGGTAACTCATCTTTGTGATATCAACCTCTGCTTCAAACGCCTTTCTGTTCAGCTCCTCAACATCTGCAAGAAAATAATCAAATTCCAGCCCTTCAGTATCAACTCTCCCATGTACCATAGCATCAAAAATAAATGTATCATTGGGACATGGAGAGAAACCCAGTGTCAGTTTCATGTTCTATTCAAGTGTTTTCAAAATTTCCTTAAGTCTGCCAGCCAGGTTATTCAGCGCAAGGGGTATATTCCAGTTACCTGTATTCCTTCGCTCAACCCTGTTTGAAACAGCCCGTATGGCCAGAAATGGTACAGACTCATGTGTGCAAATATAAAAAAAAGCTGCTCCTTCCATGGTTTCAATATCGGGATTAAATTTTTTTAACATCCTGGTCCTGGTAGTCTCGGACCCTGTTGAGGTATTTACAGTTATTGCGTCTACCGGCTTTAATAAGGGCTTCATACGAACGAAATATCGTTTATCTGCATGCAGCAGGCCATCCCTGAACGGAAAGCCATCGGCAGGGAGCAATCCTGCTTCAGTAAGTGTAAGAAAATCTTCTCCGTCTTCGATGCCGGCATCTGCAAAACAATCAGTCACAGGCATTACCACGTCTCCGATAGCTATATCTTCCCTGTAACTGCCGGCTATTCCTGCATTTATGGCAAGGTCCGGCTTCCCCTTAGCTGAAATCCATTTACTCATCGCCCATAGAGTAGCAATGGCACCTACCCCGGTGACAAGGATACTGATATCAAAGTCCTTATATCTGTAACTACCGCTAACCGGGATTATATTGTCTGTTTTTATCAAACTGTCAGCTTCAGAAGATGTGGCAGCAACAAATAAAATTCTAAATGACATAGTAATATTTTGAGAAAGAGGGGGTAAAGATATTGCTTTTATGCTTTAAAAAGATCAAAATTATTGGTTAATATTGTAGTGAAAATATAGTGGAATATGATTTACCTTACACGCAGGGAAAGGTTCTGTGCAGCACACAGGATGTTCAGGGAGGAATGGTCAGATGAGACGAATAAAGAGGTATTCGGAAAGTGCTCCAATCCAAACTGGCATGGTCATAACTATGTTTTATGGGTTACAATAAAAGGTGAGCCATCTCCTGAACATGGCTTTGTTTTGAATATAAGCCTGCTGAAACAGATCATACTTGAAAAAATAATAGACAAAATTGACCATAAAAATATCAATATCGAAGTTGACTTCATGAAAGGGAGAATTGCCACAACTGAAAACCTGGCAATTGCCATATGGGATGAACTTAAACCTGCAATTGAGAAAGAAGGAGCTGCCCTGCACTGCATTAAAGTCCAGGAAACTGAAAATAATTCTATAGAATACTATGGCTAAGACAATTGAGAAGATAAATGACGGATCAGGTA
>CAYQBZ010000347.1:0-4287 GCA_964415855.1 uncultured Rikenellaceae bacterium | reverse complement strand
AAAAAGATCAAACATCCTGCGGAGTTTACGGCTATTGATGCGGAGATAGAGGTGGTTGTACTGGAAATTGACAAGGAAAACAGACGGCTGAGCCTTGGCCACAAACAACTTGAAGAGAATCCATGGGATGTATTTGAAAGCCTGTTTGTTCTGGACTCTGTTCACGAAGGTACCGTGGTGGAAGTATTCGATAAGGGCGCTGTAATAGCTCTTCCATACGGAGTGGAAGGATTTGTTACTCCAAAACATCTGGTAAAAGAAGATGGACTGATAGCTAAAGTTGACGAAAAATTGCTTTTCAAGGTAATAGAATTCAATAAATCAGCTAAAAAGATAATTGTTTCTCACAGCAGGGTATACGAAGACGAAAAGAAAGCTGCAGAAGCTCCGGAAGTAAAGGCAGAACCGGCTGCTGCAAAGAAAGCTCCACGTAAGCCGAAAGCAAGTACCGAGAAAACCACCCTGGGCGATATCTCACAGCTGGCTGCTTTAAAAGAAGAAATGGAAGAAAAAGCAAGTAAAGCTTCCAAGAAATAGAAAATTTATTTAAATTTAGGCTATCAAAACTTATAATTATGGATTTCAATATTGAGAGCCGGAATAACAGCACAGTAATACAGATACAGTCTGAAAAGCTTGATACGCACATTGCTCCTGCACTGAAGTCTGAACTCGTGCTGGTTTCAGGGAAGGGTGAAAAGAATATCATCCTCGACCTTGATAAATGTCAGTACTGCGATTCTTCTGGTTTGAGTGCTATACTGGTAGCCAACAGACTATGCAAAAATGCAGGTGGTACATTTGTTCTCTGCGGACTTAATGAAGCTGTTGAACGCCTTATCACCATTTCTCAGCTGGATACCGTTCTAACAATCACTGGTTCGGTTGATGATGCTGAAAAAATGATATCTTAAAGCAGATTGCTTTGCAGAGTGCGATGAAACTGACTATTCTTGGTAGCAGCTCTGCATTACCGACATCAGAAAGATATCCATCCGCTCATGTACTAAATATGCATGAGCGTTTGTTTTTAATAGACTGCGGGGAAGGTACCCAGATGCAGCTCAGGAAAAACAGGATCAGGTTTGCCAGGATAAACCATATATTCATAAGCCATATTCACGGAGATCATGTTTTCGGATTATACGGATTACTCTCGACCTTCAACCTGATGGGGAGGAAGAACACCATTCACCTTTATGCCCCGGCAAGCTTCAGGGATATGCTATGGTCGCATCTTAGCGATTTTGATATCCACCTGGGATATGAGATTGACTTCATACCTCTTTCCGCAAAGGAGCCTGTTCTTATCCTCGATGAGAAATATGTAACTGTGACATCTTTTCCTTTACAGCACAGGATCCCCGCTTTCGGATTCCTTTTCAGAGGTAAAAAAGCTGACCGTAACATCATAAAAGAATGTATTGAAAAATATAATATCCCTTCCCTGAGAATACCTGCAATAAAAAAAGGGGAGGACTTCATTACTTCCGGTGGGGAGGTGATACCAAATGAAGATATAACCACACCACCTGCCGAACCCCTTTCATATGCATACTGCAGCGATACAAGATACTTCAGGCGACTGTCAGCATTCGTAACAGGTGTCGACCTGCTCTACCACGAAGCCACATTCGATAAGAGTATGAAGGATTTTGCCAGTGTGACAGGTCACTCAACAACCGTCGATGCTGCAAGGACTGCATCGGAAGCAGGCGTGCATAAGCTGCTGATCGGTCATTTCTCTGCCAGGTACAAAGATATTACTTCATTAGTGGAAGAAGCCAGGGAGATATTTCCTGAAACATTTCCCGCCATAGATGGGAAGAGTTACCTGGTAGGAGAGATTAATGAAGTTTAACAAAAGAATTTCTATCTTTGATGCCGCACAGTAAAAATAGCATAGCCTTGCAGGAAAAGATATTAATACTTGATTTCGGATCGCAGTATACTCAATTGATAGCCAGAAGGATAAGGGAAATTAACGTCTATTGCGAAATACATCCCTATAACCACTTCCCGGCTCCCGATGCAAGTGTTAAGGGAGTAATACTGTCCGGAAGTCCTTCTTCAGTACGAGATAAGAATGCTCCTGTTCCGGATCTTTCCGGAATAAAAGGATTGATACCTCTCCTTGGTGTCTGCTACGGCGCCCAACATCTTGTCCATAATTATGGAGGTGAGGTATTACCCTCTGACGTAAGAGAATACGGCAGGGCAAGGCTTATATCTATAAGCGGGGACGATCCCCTTTTCAGGGATATTTCGCCGGGGACGCAGGTATGGATGTCGCATGCCGATACAATTGTGACAATACCTGATAACTATGAAATAACAGGATCAACAGCAGATGTGAAAGCCGGAGCATTCCGTATCAGGAATGAAGATACCTGGGGTATCCAGTTCCACCCTGAGGTATATCATACAACTGAGGGTATGCAGATGCTGAGGAATTTTATCCTTGGGATATGTGGCTGTTCACAGAGCTGGACACCAGATTCTTTTGCGGAATCAGCAGTTGTCGACCTTAAACGACAGCTTGGTGATGATAAGGTTATCCTCGGCCTGTCAGGTGGAGTAGACTCATCGGTTGCAGCCTTTCTGCTCAATAAGGCGATAGGCAAAAATCTTACATGTATCTTTGTCGATAACGGCCTGCTCAGGCTTAATGAGTTCGCTAAAGTGCTGGAATCCTACCTGGGCCTTGGTCTTAATGTTGTTGGAATTGATGCTGCCAACAGGTTCCTTGATCAGCTGGAGGGCGTTAGTGATCCGGAAACAAAAAGAAAGATTATCGGTCGTGTTTTTATAGAGATTTTCGACGAGGAAGCAAGGAAAGTAAAGGATGTTAAATGGCTTGCCCAGGGGACTATTTATCCCGACGTGATAGAATCTGTTTCTGTGAATGGTCCTTCTGCGACAATAAAATCCCATCATAACGTAGGCGGACTGCCGGACAAGATGCACCTCAAGGTCATTGAACCGCTTCGTCTTCTTTTTAAGGATGAAGTGAGAAAAGTAGGGAAAGCGCTTGAATTGCCCGATTTAATAATCTCCAGGCACCCCTTTCCTGGTCCGGGACTGGCAATAAGGCTTCTCGGAGCCATGTCGAGGCAAAAGCTGGGGATGCTTAAGGAAGCCGATAATATCTTTATTGAAGGACTCAAAAGAAATGGCTTATATGATTCTGTGTGGCAGGCAGGTGTAGTTCTGTTGCCCGTACAATCGGTTGGCGTGATGGGAGATGAGAGAACCTACGAAAACGCAGTGGTCCTGAGGGCTGTTACCTCAACGGATGGTATGACGGCTGACTGGTCGCACCTGCCTTATGATTTCCTGGGATCGGTATCGAATGAGATAATAAATAAAGTCAAAGGGATCAACAGGGTCGTTTTTGACATAAGCTCCAAACCACCATCAACAATAGAATGGGAATAGGTAAAAACTGAAATGGAGAACTTTAATGAACCTGTTTTGTTGAATTATAAATAGTAATGCAAATAATATGAAGAAAATGAAAAGTAAGGCAGTAATGATTGCTGCTTTACTTCTTGTAACTCTGTCGGCATCATCACAACTGATGACGGAAGAAACATTTAAGATTGGACGGACCTTAGGTCTGATAGATGCTTTTTATGTGGATTCAGCTAACCTGGATGAGCTCACAGAGAAAGCAATAATAGAGATGCTCAAGAATCTTGATCCTCATTCAACATATATATCAGCCAAGGATGTAAAGGAGATGAACGAACCTCTTAACGGCAACTTCGAAGGAATAGGAGTGCAGTTTAATTTGCTTCGCGACTCTATAATAATTATTGAACCGATTGCAGGAGGACCATCAGAAAAGGTAGGGATTCAGGCTGGAGACAGGATACTGACTATTGATAATGAGAAGGTTACAGGAATAGGTATCACAACCACCGGTGTGCGTTCACGACTTATGGGACCCAAGGGCACCCGGGTCAATATCACTGTTTTCAGAAAAGGAAACAGCGATATCCTCGATTTTAGCATAATACGCGACAAGATCCCGATTAACAGCCTCGATGCCTCTTATATGCTCGATGGACAGACCGGGTATATAAAGCTGAATAAATTTGCTGCTACAACAGATATGGAGTTTTCACAGGCAGTTGATTCCCTGAAAAGGAACAATATGGTTAACCTTATTCTCGATCTTAGGGGTAATGGCGGGGGCTACATGCTCGCTGCTACTTCTGTTGCTGATAAATTTTTTCCCGATCAAAAACTGCTCGTGTATCTAGTGGGAAGGAAAACACCGCG
>CAYQBZ010000346.1:0-4289 GCA_964415855.1 uncultured Rikenellaceae bacterium | reverse complement strand
CCGGTAATGCTGATGAGGCCCAAAGCTTATCATATCCCCCCAGGCTCATGGCTGCACCGGCAGCCATGCCTGCTCCAACTGATGTTTTAAGAAAGTCCCTTCTTTTCATAATCTTAAATAACTCATTAAACCGATTCACATTTGGATAAGCGTCGAAAAATACGACTTTTTTTTATATTTCTTACAGAATGATAATAGTATCTTAGCAACCGGTTTAGGAATTAAGATATTTTAAGGATTATACTTTAGAATAATTCACTTTATTGCTGGTATTTAACATAATCTTATCATCTTACCGACATGAAAATACTTTATTACGATTGCTTCTCAGGCATCAGCGGAGATATGAACCTCGGCGCAATGATTGACCTCGGGATTGAAGAATCATATCTCGTTGATCAGCTTAATAAATTAAAAATCGGTGGATGGGAACTGGTTGTGCAGAAAGACCAGAGACATGGTATTACAGGTACAAAAGTCACTGTAAAACAGACCAGACACGAACATGTCCACAGGCATCTTTCAGATATTGATAAAATAATTGATGATTCGGATCTTGATAAGCAGGTAAAGGAGATCAGCAGGAAGATCTTCATGAAGATTGCTTCTGCTGAGGCTTCTGTACACGGAGTTCCGGTTGAAAAGATCCATTTCCACGAGGTTGGGGCAATAGATTCTATAATAGATGTTGTAGGTGCAGCAATTTGCTTTAACAAACTGAAGGTTGACGGGGTTCATGTTTCTGTAGTCGAGGTTGGAAGCGGTTTTGTAAATTGTGATCACGGGAAACTGCCTGTCCCGGCGCCTGCAACAGCAGAGATACTCAAGGGCATCCGTATAAAGAAAGGGGGAGTGGATTTTGAGGCCACAACACCGACAGGAGCTGCTATCTTAGCTGCACTGGGAACTGATTTCACACCGTCAGAAGCTTTTAAGAATGAAAGAACCGCATACGGTGTCGGCCAGAAAGACAATCCTGATATCCCGAACCTTTTAAGGGTCTTCCTGGGAGAAACAGCGGAAGGTTCAGATTCCGGGCATGACGCACTTCAGCTCGAATGCAATATTGATGATATGAATCCGGAGTTCTTTGAATATATCTCCGAAATGCTTTTTAAAGCAGGAGCCTCGGATGTGTTCCTGTCTGATATTATTATGAAGAAAGGCAGACCGGGTATTGTGCTGAATGTTATCTGCGAAAAAGAATCAGCCGGTACTCTGAAAAAGATTATCTTCACGGAATCAACCACCTTGGGTATCAGGTCATTCCCGTTCAGGAAAAATACCCTGGCCAGGGAGATCGGAAAAATAAGGACCATTTACGGTGATGTTACTGTAAAAAGGTCATTTTACAAAGGGAAAGAGGTGTCGGTGAAGCCTGAATATGATGACTGTAAGAGGATAGCGGAGGAAACGGGTATCCCGCTGAAAGAGGTTTATGGCAATATTATGGCCGGGCTTGCCGGGGAATGAAGTGAATAGCAGGGGGCAGGGAGCGGAGAGCGGAGAGCGGAGAGCGGAGAGCGGAGAGCGGAGGGCATAAGGTGAAGGGTGATAAAGAAAGATAAAACTTCGTGTAAGACAAAGTCGTGACTTTGCCAGAAACAAATAACAAACAGAATAACCATACTGAACAAATATGAATGCGAAGGAAGTTGAGAAGCTGCTGAAAGATGTCAAAAGTGGAGATACCTCCATTGAAGAAGCTATGGATGTGCTCAGGAATTTTCCATATACCGACCTTGGTTTTGCAAAAATCGATAATCACAGGGAAGTACGGACCGGTTATCCCGAGATTATCTACTGCGCCGGAAAAACAGTGGAACAGGTAAAGGAGATAGTGAGGGTAATGTCGGAAAGGGAGAATAACATAATTGGCACCCGGGCAAACGAGGAGATGTTCAATGCTGTTAAAAGCATTTCTGCCGGGGCAATATATTATCCTATGGCCAGGATCATCTCGGTACAGAAGAAAAAGCCTGAGCCACCTGAGACAGGAATTGCTGTTATTACCGCAGGCACGTCTGATATTCCCGTTGCCGAGGAGGCAGCTGTGACCTGCGAGCTTCTTGGTAATAATGTGCTCAGGCTCTATGATGCTGGAGTTGCCGGGATACACAGGCTTGTCGATAAGCTGCCTGAGATAAGAAAATGCAGGGCAATTATTGTAATTGCCGGCATGGAAGGCGCCCTGGCCAGTGTGGTCGGCGGACTGGTCGACAAACCGGTTATTGCAGTTCCGACAAGCATTGGTTACGGTGCAAATTTCGGAGGGATATCGGCTCTCCTGGCAATGCTCACAAGTTGTTCGACAGGCGTTACAGTGGTTAATATAGATAACGGTTTCGGAGCAGGATTCGCAGCAAGCATGATAAACAAAATGGAGTGACCAATCCCCTTATGGCAGAACAAATTCTTGTATCAACAGCCTACCTGCCACCTATAGAATATATATCTGTCATTGCCGGGGCCGGTGAGGTCTGTATCGAAAAGGAAGAGAACTACATGAAACAGACATACAGGAACAGGTGTTACATACTCTCCTCACACGGTCCACAGCTTCTCTCCGTCCCTGTATACCAGGGCAGCCTGCATAAAACTCCGGTAAAGGACATAAGAATCGACTATTCAAAAAGATGGCAGCAGGTCCATTTAAGAGCCCTCGCGGCATCTTATAAAGCCTCTCCCTATTTTGAATATTATTATGAAGATTTAGAGAAGATCATCTCATCCAATACCGGCTTCCTTCTCGACCTGAACACAGAACTTACAGGAACAATACTGGAACTGCTTAAAATAAGTACAAAAATTGCATATACAACTGAATTTACAGATGTCGGGAATGCTGAAAATGATTTCAGGTACAGTATCTCGCCCAAGATCAAATCCGGTTTTCATCATACTGAATACATCCAGGTCTTTAGTGCCAACCAGGGTTTCACACCTAACCTGAGCATCGTCGACCTTCTCTTTAATAAGGGACCTGAGTCGGTAAAGTACCTGTAGTCCGGGGCAAAGGGCGAGGGATTAGGCAGAATTAATCCCTGATACAACGTATTGAACAGCCATGATTCAAATCGAATTTACTGTGTCCAAACCAGGCAAAATAATAATATAATGCAACATTGAATACCATATCAGATGAAGATGACTTTGTAGAAGACCACCAATAACCATCAACACCTATAGTGGTTACATAAACACCTTCTTTGTGACGAGAGCTACCTGGAAGAGCCATAAATCCACTACTGTTATCCGCTCCTACATTTTCACCCCACCAGTGGACTGTCCCTTCTTCTTTTAATTTACCACCACTAACATCATACCCTCCAAGATAATCAGATAATGCTTCCCACTCTTCAGCAGCCGGAACGTGCCAGCCAACCGGGCAGACATTTCTTTCATCTACTGCAACATATGCATTGTATAATAATCCATATATAGCCTGAATATCAGGATTGTTATTAAACACACAATACGCCCCTGAGGTTAGATCCCCCCATTCTGTGTCATCTGTGACCTCAGGAATCGGATCACCATTTGAATAATGTGTAACCTTAAGGTTCTCCTGCATCCATACTTGATCAAAATCGCTTATTTTAAAAGTACTGTAAGTGTTTCCGTCATAATCTGTGACAGTTCCGTTTACCCAGGTTTTTGTTGTAAAAGTTATCTGGTCTCCATAAGATATACCTTTCTCATTGGCAGCATAAGCCCTGGCATAATATTTTGTATTAATTTCAAGGCCTGTTAAATAGATTGTAAAACGAAGAGCCCATTTATCATAAGGCATTTTGGAATCTTCTGTATTTGGCATTGGCACAGTACCAAAACATATCCCACGATCTGTAACCACGGCTCCTCCCTGATCGGTAATCTCACAGTCTATTGTGGCTGAAACCGGGGTGACATATTTTGCTTCTGATGAAGCAACAACAGGAGACGTCCTTAAATCCGGAATTGTACAACTGGCAATACCTAACAGGCTGATGAATGCAAAGATAATTCTGTATCGTAACATTTCCTATTCCTTAAGTAATTAAATTTGGCATATATCAATCTTGAATTACCAGGTAGTATAAGAGTATATCTTTATTAACAAGTCTACACTATGAAGTTGAATTTTAATATTATAAATGCTTTACAATCAACTGAAGGTTCTCCATTTTATTTCTATAATTGATCTGAACAAAATAATTCCCATCCTGCAACGAACTTACAGAGAAACTACTAGTTGATCCTGATATAACTGTGGAAAAACGCAAAATTCCATTTGTATCAAAAATATT
>CAYQBZ010000345.1:0-4306 GCA_964415855.1 uncultured Rikenellaceae bacterium | reverse complement strand
ATCCGGCCTTTTTACCCTTAGTATAAAAATGGCGAATATAGTCAGTGTAAAAAATATTAATACCGCAAAAATCACATAATCCAGCAGATCACCATATGTTCCTGACAAACATAGCAATACTGACCAGACACCCTGAACTGCAATTGCGAATCCGGGGACACCGGCTTTGTTAAGATTGCCTACCTTTCTGAAAAAAAGGCCGTCTTTTGCCATAGCATAATAGACCCTCGGTCCTGCCAGTATGAGTCCATGATTGCAACCGAATGTACTTATCATAATAAACACGGCCATAATGATTGCTGCATAATCTCCAAATACAACGCTCATTGCAGATGTAGCAACCCTGTCGTCGGTAGCGAACTGGATGCCTCTGCTTAGCACATCAGTTCCGTCAGGAGAACCCGATAAAGGAAGTATCTTTATGTAGATAAAATTTGTCAGAAGATATATCAGTGAGACAATAAGGGTACCAAAGAAGAGGCTCAGAGGTACATTTCGCTTTGGATTTATTACCTCGCCTGAGATATACGTGACATTATACCATGCATCGGCTGCAAATAATGAACCGACAAGAGCTGTACCAATCGCCGCGATAAGGGTAAAACCTGCCAGGTGAAAGACCTGATTATCAGCTCCGACCTGGCTCGCCTGCCAGAATACATCCTTGTTGATCTGAAAGGAAGTGATGCTTTTTGTGGCAAGCAACCCGATAAGGATAAATCCTGCCAGGGCCATGACTTTTGTTGAGGTAAAGATATTCTGCACTGTCTTCCCTGTAACTATACCCCTGGTATTCAACCAGGTAAGGAATGATATCATGGCAATAGCTATCACCATTGTGCTGTTAATCTTCAAGGACCCAAGATGAAAAAGTATGTTCTGTTCTGATATCCATGGGAAAAGTACACCGCTGAACTTGGCAAAAGCAACAGCCACAGCAGCAATGGAACCGCACTGAATAACCAGGAAGGTTGTCCATCCGAAAAGAAAACCTATCAACGGGTGGTATGCTTCCTTGAGATAAACATATTGTCCGCCTACATGAGGCATCATCGAAGCCAGTTCTCCGTAGCTTAATGCACCTATTACTGTAATTATACCCGTTACAAGCCAGACTACCATCAGCCAGCCGGGCGATCCAACATTCCTGGCAATATCCGCACTTACAATAAAAATTCCGGAACCGATCATGGAGCCGGCTACTATCATTATACCATCGAAAAGATTTACCCTTGTCCGGAGAAGGTGGTTTTCCGTTTGCATATTTCAGTTATATCTTAACAAAAATAATTATTCATTCGGGACATTTGCTAAAATTAAGTTGTTTCAGCACAAAAAGTAATTAAATTTGCTATATACCAATCATAAGTATAAATAATTGACTAACTAATAATTACTGAAATGAAAGATAAATTTGCCAGACTTTTTACAGTTACACTGTTCTTAGCCCTTCTCGCTGTCAATGCCATTTCGCAGTCGAACACAGGACTTATAAAGGTCATTGTGGCTCCTGATCATAAAGACTGGACCTACAAGGTAAATGAACAGGCTAAATTCTCGGTCCAGGTACTCAAATACGGGAACCTCGTCGATAATGTGACAGTAGATTATGAGACCGGACCGGAAGCTCTGCCTGACATTAAAAAGGAAGGTGTTTTAATTAAGAACGGGAAGCTTGAACTTTCAGGAACTATGAAGCAACCGGGTTTTTTCAGGGTGAGAGTATGGGCTGTTGTGGATGGCAGAAGGTATGAAGGACTTGCAACAGCCGGTTTTGAACCAGAGAAAATTCAGCCCACAGTCAAAGATCCTGCAGATTTTGATACATTCTGGAAGAATGAAATAGACGAGGCACGCAGGATAAACCTCGATCCTGAGCTTACACTTATGCCTGAACGCTGTACAAGTGAAGTAAATGTATACCATATAAGCTTTCAGAACGAAAGGTACGGTTCAAGGATCTATGGCATCCTGGCTGTACCAAAAAAACCAGGGAAATATCCTGCTATACTGAGGGTACCTGGTGCGGGGATACGTCCTTACTCGGGTGATGCCAGGACTGCGGCCCTTGGTTTTATCACGCTTGAAATAGGGATACACGGTATTCCTGTGAATCTCCCGCTCGAGGTCTATAATAACCTGAATGCAGGGGCTTTATGGAGTTATCCTACCATCCGGATGAATGACCGCGATAACCATTATTATAAAAGAGTCTATCTGGGATGTGTAAGGGCCGTGGATTTCATATTCTCATTACCGGAATTCAACGGGACTGATGTGGCAGTTACAGGAGGAAGTCAGGGTGGAGCACTGACCATAGTAACAGCAGGACTGGATAAAAGGATAAAAGTGATGGCAGCTATGTTCCCGGCCCTGTGCGATCACACCGGGTACCTTAATAAAAGAGCAGGAGGATGGCCCCATTACTTCCGAAATACCGAACCCAAACCGGGAGAAATTGAAACGCTTGCTTATTACGATGTTGTCAACTTTGCCAGGAGAATAATTGTCCCGGGATATTATACATGGGGATTTAACGATCTCACGTGCCCCCCTACGTCAACCTACTCTGCATATAATGTAATAACTGCTCCAAAACAGCTGAATATATTCCAGGAGACAGGACACTGGACATTCCCGGAACAGACCCAGGCCCTGAATGATTGGCTGACCAGGCAACTTAAGGGTAACTGATTAGCGAAATGACTTCTCTGTTGAAGATCTTATAACTATTTAACATTTTTTAATTGTTAATGGAATAAATGAGCACTATTTATGGTCTTTTTAATTATGAAGTCTATAAATAAGTGTCTAAATTTGTTAATCCTATACATGGACATAATACCAGTAAGTCCGGTATTCTATTCTAATAAAATTCAATATCTTCTTTAAAAAGGAGTTTTTATTTACAATGGGTCTTAAATACACTGTTATAGCATAATATATTATCATATAATAATACAATTTTAACTAAACTCACAAATCCCAAGACATGAAAAAATTACTTATGCTTGCAGCAGCAGCCCTTTTCGTTACGGGTGTCTCTGCACAGAAATTTGAAAATCTTGCCAAAACTCCTCCGATGGGATGGAACAGCTGGAATAAATACCACTGCGATGTAAGTGAAACACTTATAATGCAGATGGCTGATGCGATGGTAAGCAGCGGTATGAAAGATGCCGGTTATGAATACGTGGTTATAGACGATTGCTGGCAAGTCTCCCGCGATGAAAAAGGAGATATTGTTATTGATAAGGATCGTTTCCCGCACGGGATGAAATATCTGGCTGACTATATACATTCAAAGGGACTCAAGTTCGGTATCTATTCCTCGGCAGGTACCGTGACCTGCCAGAGACGTCCCGGCGGACGTGGACATGAATACCAGGATGCAATTATGTACGCAAGCTGGGGAGTGGATTACCTGAAGTATGACTGGTGTGGCAGCAGCACACAGAATGCCAGGGCTTCCTACACTACAATGCGCGATGCACTTTTTATGGCAGGCAGGCCCATTGTGTACAGCATATGCGAATGGGGAAGCAACCAGCCATGGGAATGGGCCGGTGAAGTAGGACATCTGTGGCGTACCACTGGCGATATAAGTGATAACTGGAACAGCATGATCAGTATTTTTGACAAACAGAAGGATCTTGGAAGATATGCCGGACCCGGTGGATGGAACGACCCTGATATGCTCGAAGTAGGTAACGGGGGAATGACCAATGAGGAATACAAAACTCATTTCTCACTGTGGTGTATGCTGGCCTCACCCCTGATAGCCGGAAATGACCTGGCTAACATGTCGCCTGAAACAAAAGCCATTCTGCTTAATAAAGAACTGATAGCTCTTAACCAGGATACCCTGGGAATACAGGCAACATGCTACAGGGATATCAATGATTACCAGATATGGGTAAAGGGATTATCAAACAATGAAAAGGCTGTCTGTCTTCTGAACAAGACCGACGAGAAAAAAACCGTGCTCGTTGACTTTTCTCTTCTTGCCAGTGTAAGAACCATGACGCGCAGGTTCAGGCCACCAGCTTCAACAACAGGATTTGGAGGAGGAGCCGGCGCTGGTGCCAGAGCAGGAGCACCCGGGGCAGGAGTTGCTGCCGCAGGTGGAGCCGGAGCAAGAGCCGGTGCACCAGGAGCAGGAGCTAGAGCCGGTGCAGCGGGAGCAGGAGCAGCTGCCGCAGGACCTCCGGCCGGTTTCATGGGACGGGGAAGAATTCAACAACTTACACTTGAAAACTACAGGGTAAGAGACCTTTGGGAACATAAGGACCTGAACCTGAAAGAA
>CAYQBZ010000344.1:0-4322 GCA_964415855.1 uncultured Rikenellaceae bacterium | reverse complement strand
AAGCCGTACACGGGTTAAGATTGTAAAGAACAAGCTTGCACCACCATTTAAGAAGGCTGATTTTGACATCCTGTATGGGGAGGGGATCTCTCAGCTGGGTGAGATAGTAGACCTTGGAGTAGACTTTGACATCATCAAGAAGAGCGGCTCATGGTTCAGCTATGGCGATACCAAACTGGGGCAGGGCAGGGACGCTGTGAAACAGATCATAAAAGATAATCCTGAATTATACGATGAACTGAAAAGCAAAGTCACTGAAGCTCTTAAAAATTAAGAATAACAGCTAATTTTCCTCTGATAAATTCGCATCCCTTATTCCTGTCACAATGGCGCCAATATCTGAAATAATACTATGATGAAAAAATATCTTATACCATTAGCTTTTCTGGCATTACTGTTTCTTGCTTCCTGTAAGCAGCAGACAACTGTATCCACTGAACCTTCACCTGAATTCAGTAACCAGTTGACCAGTGAAGAGAAATCGGGAGGAGTGCTGACACCGGAAATATTATGGAAATTCGGACGCCTGGGATCATTTACACTATCACCAGATGGTTCAACTGTATTGTACTCGGTCACTGATATAGACCTTCAGACAGAAAACAGGAGAACCAATATTTTCAGTCAGAGCATATCCGGGGGTGACCCGGTACAACTGACCAAAAATGGAGGAAGCTCCCCTCAATGGTTCAACGACGGAAAATCTATTGCCTTTGTCAATAACGGGAGCCTTTATACGATGAAAAGCGACGGATCTGAGCAGAGGATCGTAGAAGGACTGGAGGATTTTGAGATTTACAATATTTCGCCGGCAGGGAACAGGATATATTTTACAAGAAGGGTCAAATTAGAACAGACAGCAAACGAGAAACATGATCTCCCGAAAGCAAAAGTAAGGATTATTAATGACCTGATGTACCGTCACTGGAACTACTGGAGCGATTATTCCTACAGTCACATCTTCGTGGCAGCTTTCAATGGCACGAGGGTCTCAGACGAAAAAGACATAATGAAGGACCAGAAATTTGAATCCCCCACATCGCCATATTTTGACGAGGGAGAGATAGCATGGAGCCCTGACGGCAGAGCAATAGCTTATACATCAAAGCGATTGTTTGGTATCGATGACGCAAGAAGTACCAATAGTGACATCTTTCTGTATGACCTTTCTTCAACTAAAGAAATTAATATCTCAGAAGGCAACAGAGGATACGATAAATATCCTGTCTTTTCACCCGACGGTTCAAAGATAGCATACCAGAGCATGGAGAGAGACGGATATGAATCTGATCTTGACCGCCTCTTTGTATTTGACGTTAATACAGCGAAAAGAAACTGGGTGTCCAGAGGATGGGATTTCGATGTCGAAAACATAACATGGGCCGATGAACAGAACATTTATTTTACATCATCCTATTTAGGTACTACACAGATCTTTAAAACTGATATTGCCGCAGGAGGAATTGATAAGATGACCGAGGGAGTCCACGACCTGGGACCACTGAATCTCAAATCGGGAATTCTCATTTCCCGTCTTGTCTCAATGTCGATGGCACCGGAGCTATCAGTTGTCAATACAACAAACGGGGATGTCAGGCAGATAAGTTTCATAAACAGCCCTATCTATGAATCGATAAGGATGGGAAAGGTGGAAGAAAGATATATCCTTACAAAAGATGACAAAGAGTTGCAGATGTGGATAATCTACCCCCCTGACTTTGATCCTTCAAAAAAATATCCGGCCCTTCTTTACTGCAAGGGAGGTCCCCAGGGTCCGCTCAGCCAGAGCTGGTCGTACCGCTGGAATTACCAGATGATGGCAGCCAAAGGATACATAGTAATAGCCCCTAATCGCAGGGGAGTTTCAGGATTCGGGCAGGCATGGAAGGAAGAGATATCAGGTGACTACGGTGGTCTGAATATGCAGGATTATCTCGATGCGACGGATGCAATGGCTGATGAACCATTTGTTGACAGGAACAGGCTGGGAGCTGTCGGAGCAAGCTATGGAGGCTATTCGGTATTTTACCTGGCCGGCATCCATGGAGGCCGGTTTAAGGCATTTATCTCACATTGCGGAATGTTTGATTTTACCAGCTGGTACGGATCTACCGAAGAACTGTGGTTCCCCAATAAGGATATTGAAGGACCTTACTGGAATACTCCGAAGAGTTACATGTTTTCACCTCACCTGTCAGTTGATAACTGGGACACTCCTATTCTTATAATAACAGGGGCTAACGACTTCCGGATACCTTATACTCAGAGCCTGGAAGCTTTCCAGGCTGCACAGATCAAAGGTATACCGAGCCGGCTTCTTTTCTTCGAAGATGAATACCACTGGGTTTCAAAACCACAGAACTCAATCATATGGCAACGCGAATTTTTTGAGTGGCTGGATACTTACCTTCAGTAAATGAACTCAGGGACGAGTTCATGAGTTTAAACCAAGCAAGTCCAATACCTTTTCAACCTTATCCTCTACTGGCAAGGCACCTTCTATCCAGTGTATCGCTATACCTTTCCTCTCCATCCCCCTGAACCAGGTCATTTGTCGTTTTGCAAACTGGTGGATGGCTGTCTCGAGATCCCTGACCATCTCATCATACGATAATTTCCCTTTCAGGTAAAGGGTAATAAACTTATATTCAAGACCATAATAAATCAGCACATCACTCTTGACACCATTATCCAAAAGTTGTCTCACCTCATCCACCATCCCGGCTTCCAGACGTTTCATGAGTCTTTCTGAAATTCTTCTGCGTCTCATATCCCTGTCATACTTCACCCCCGTAACAAGAAATCTCAGTCTTGGAAAATCACCTTTCTTTTCTTTTTTTATCTGGTTAACATGTTCGATCTCAATAGCCCGAATAACACGTTTCTTAGTATCAATATCAGTCGTGTTATGCATAGCCTTATAGGTTGAAAGGATAGCTATAAGCTCCTTCATGGGCTTTTTCTCCAGTTCAATCCTCAATCCGCTGTCGGGAGGTACCTCCATCATCCTGTAGCCGGTAATAATACTGTCAGCATACATCCCCGAGCCACCACATACAACCGGGAAAATACCATTCTCTTTAAGACCGGTATACACTTTAATAAAATCGCGCTGATATTCAAAGACATTATACTTGTATCCGGGATCCACAATATCTATCATATGGCATGGCACACGGACTCCTTCTATCATGTAATCATTATAATCCTTTCCGGTCCCTAAATTCATCCCCCTGTAAACCTGGCGTGAATCGGCGCTGATGATCTCACCACCCACTTTATGTGCCACAGCAGCTGCAAGAGCTGTCTTGCCCGATGCAGTGGGTCCGGTCACTACTAGTAAATCATATTTTAATTTATGCTCCACACCTTCTCTGAGTTTGATGGCAGGGAAAAACAATTTACCATAAATTTACTTAATTTTGCCGGGCATTCAAATCAGCAACTGATGGATTACAGATTTTTCTTCAAAGCGATAGGAAATATTATCTTCCACCCTGCTAATGTCTGGGAGTCGGCAGATACAGGAGCGAGCTCTGTACGATTTACCAGGAACAGTTTTCTCGTTCCCCTCATTATACTGGTTTCAATTTCTGCATTTGCAGGATCACTGTTCTTTTCCAATTCTGAACTGTCTGTCTCATACTCGATCCTGACAGGGATAAAATGTTTTGGATTGCTATATGGAACAATTTATGCCTCAGCCTGGATATTTGGAGAGATCACCCATCCGCTTGACCTTGGGAAAGACTTTCCCGTTTCATTTCAGATAGTTGTATATACAACTGCACCATTCCTGCTTTGCCAGGTTGTAAGCCGTATATTTGATTCTCTTCTTTTTGTAAATATTATCGGCCTCTACGGTTTATTTATCTTCTGGAACGGAATGGAAAAACTGTTAAATCCTGCTCAGTATAAGAAGGTACCGTTGCTTATTGCGACTGTTATCAGTATTGCCGGAATCTATATCTTTACAAATCTCGTCCTGGCAAGGCTTACTGATATGATCTATTTCACATTCCTGGCATAAAGTTGAAAGGTGAAAGGTGAAAGGTGAAAGATGAAAGGAGGGAAAGGAAATATTGTGATAAGGAATAAAAAGGCCTCGCATGATTATGAGTTTCTTGAAAAATTTATTGCCGGTATTAAACTATCCGGAACCGAGATAAAATCTTTGCGGCTTGGTAAAGCAACTCTTGCCGACTCATATTGTGTATTCAGCAACGGAGAATTGTTTATCAGGGGCATGCATATTTCCGAATACTGGTGGGGAAATCTGAATAATCACGAGCCACTGCGTGAGAGGAAGCTTCTTCTCACTT
>CAYQBZ010000343.1:0-4324 GCA_964415855.1 uncultured Rikenellaceae bacterium | reverse complement strand
ATGCAAAAGCAAAAGGAATGCTAAAAGCCTCCTCCCAGGGCATTCTTCTTTTTATTAAATGGAAAGAGGTGACAAGAATTCTCAGGAACACAACTATATTGAAAGTGAACAGAATAATATGTCTTGTGTAATTCCCAGTTACAGGATTTGCCGGATGAAAGATCTTATAATAGCCATTTGCAAAAAGGATCCAATAGCTGATTGAAATAATTATAATTTCAAGTAAGGTTAAGACTATCTTTTGAGGATAGCTTTTACTTTTTTGATTATATAAATCCATATCCTTCTCTTTTGAGATTAACAAAGATTCTATTCAGCTTATTACCGACCAGACCGGGCTTTTCATTCCAATTTCATTACTACTAGCAACACCGTTATTTTTTACTGGTTTAATACCTGTCGTATTTACCATCGATGATCACCTCCTTTACAGCTTCCAGATAGCCGAACCCGTTGAGCATGTCGGGTAAAAGGTAACTGCCTTCCACCCATTCGTTCCATGCATTAATAGTGATCAGTTTGGGTTGTTCGGGATGGCTGTCAGCATATTTCTTCGCTTTGCTGAGGAGAGTTGCAAAACTTTGGGGAGTGTTGTGGTAGTGCACCACATCGTGGATCCCTTTTGCAGGAAAACGTGGTGTATCATCCCATCCTGTAGAAACGCATGGGAAGACAGCTATATCCAATAAAGCATCCATTTGTTCCCTTATCTTGATTGAATTGGTGCCGTAAACTATATAATCTTCATCGAAGCCTCCCATGTTGTACATAGCAACACTGTTGAATCCCATTGCATTCACATTGTTGATAAACCGTCTTGCTGCAGTTTCCGACATCAGGTTTCCACCACCCTGGTTCCACTGGATATGCAACCCCGGGAAACCGGCTTTTTTTACTTCATCGCGGAAATAATTTAGAGCTTTCTGTGTTTCTTCAACACTGTTACCAAAGGTTTCCAGCAGTTTGTTAACACTGAAGATGGAAAATACAGGCTCTCCGTTTATTTTAAAATAATTCGGCTGACTGAAATACTTGTTGATGACCCTGTCCACAATGATTTGATAATTCTTCCAGTCCACTTTGGCGTTCCATAAAATACCGCTATTATCTTTGTAACGATGAACATTCCAGTAATTGTACTTCACATCGTGGTTGGCCCACATTATATAGAACTGCATTTTTTCGTTGTTCCTTGCTTTCAGGAAACCGTCGTCAAGAGCGCTTTCCAGGAACGGACCCCCATCATACCAGTACCAGTCATAAACAAATACATTGACACCATGATCGGAGGCAACATCAATCCATTTTTCTACCACCTTAGGATCGTTGTCCGATTCATGGCCCCACAGCGGCTGACGGGGTTGATAATGTCCTTCGAACCGGGGATTGCCCTTTTTTATCACCTCCCATTCACCGGTGCCTTCGGGCCACAGCATTTCCCTGCCCAGGGAATCGTCGTGGCACGACGGCCAGATATACGCCGCTACATAATATTCATTACTTATAGTCTTCTCTTCCTGCGGATACGATTGAACCCCCGATGAACATTTGACCAGAGTTACTGACAACAGCAGAACTCCGGACTTAATAATTGCGTTTTTCATTAATATAAATTTTAATCTGTTTTTCTTATCCTTGCCACGAGGGCTGACTTTCCCTTTTGATCCAAATGCAGATAATCACCCGGAGGACAATACTGCATTTTGCGTTAGCCATGTTCCATACTGTGACTGCAAATTCTATTTAATGATTTAAAGTTAAATAAATGTAACAAATGTTACAATCTTATAATTGATACTCCTGAGAGTAAATCAGTGGCATAATCCAGAAGAGGAACAGAACTGACAACCATTACGGTAATAAGGGAGATGTAATAACCGGACGAATGATTTCTATGGTTTATGGTGGTACCTGAATGTTACTTTTCAAATGTATAGTGTCCGGTTATTTTAAAAGAGAACAGGCAATCAGATATCTCCTGCCCCCTTCCAATATTATGAACGACCAGATATCTTTTATTGTCCGCGGATCTTTTATTTATTACAATCCCGATATGAGGGATTCCTCTTCCCAGGTCCCAGGTCACAATGTCTCCAGGTAAATAATCATCAGGATCTGAGGAAATAGCTTTAATTTCTCCCTGACGCGAGAAGAATGTCATCAAGTTAGGAACCCGCCGGTGATCGATGTTAGTATCAGTGCTTTTCAATCCCCAGTTCGCGGGATATTTATCAAAGTTTGATAACATGTCCTCATGAACCTCCCGTTGGAGATCAATTCCAAGTTTTCGGTATGCTCTGATTATCACATCAGTACAAACACCTTTACCCTCTGGTATGTCACCATTAGGGTACGATATACTATAATATCTTGAATCATATGTTACATTTTGTTTTGTCAGATCGATTGCAGCATTATTGAGTCTCAACAGAAAATCATCCTGCGCTGATATCCCACTGCAGAGTAACAGAAGTATAATCTTAAATGCCCAGTATCTCATTTAGCGGTAAGTTATTTATAAGATCTATTTAACAATTATTGTTCCAACCGGGTAGCATATTATTAAAAGTACTTATTTCAATCCTAGTTTTTTGTTTTCCTTCAGAAGTTCAATCGATTCCTTCAACCGGTTCAGTATTGTCTCTTCTCTTTTTGCGGCAGTAATCCAACCTACATAATATCGCCTGTAGGATTGGGCAAGATTGTTGAAATTTCTCAATGCCGGTTCATTCTCCGCAAATGCTTTTAAGATGAAATCCGGGACATTTAATTCCTTTCTCCCTTGATTTTTCTTTCTGTCAATGAAATCCCAGTCAACTCTTCCGGTTTCCTTATAATTTCCTATCTTCTTCAATCCTGCTTCAGTCATTTTGCCGGTCTCTATTAACGAGTCGACAATTTTCTTATTCATATCGGACCAGTTTGATGTATTTGTCCTTGGTGTAAACTTTCTTACATATCGTAATTCGTCGATTTTCTTTATAATACTGTCAATCCATCCAAAACAGAGAGCTTCTTCAAGTGCTTCCTTATATTCAATACATTTTACATCAGTATGCTTTTTAAAGAATACCATCCAGATCCCCATACTCTTATCATGATTTTTTTCAAGCCAGTCACGAAACGCCTTACGGCTTTCAAAATATAGGTGTTCAAGGTCTTTCATATATATGGTTTTAATATTCCCCTTTAATCACAAAAAATGAACCACGAATTATTCCTGCCAGTTTTGACTTTAGTTTTGCAAATTTAAATTTTCCTTCTAATTCTTCTGGCACGAGCATCCCTTCTGAAAGTTTAAAGCCTACTGCTCTCTTTTTAGGATCACTTAGTGAATACATAACATTGATTGAAAGTCCGTTCTCATAAAATACATATGTAAATTTTATGCCGTCCAAAATGAAACCTGATGTTTCAAGGGGCCCCGATGAAATTTTAATACCACGTTCATTTAAAAGAATCTTATCAATATAAGAAAGAATATCTTTGCTTTCCGGAGCTGCCGTAACAGTAAAATCGTGGTTGTATTTATTCTTAAAATATCTTGATTCGTTAGCTCTTAAACCAGCCAATGATTCAGATACAGGCGACGACTCCAGTCCAGCCAGAGATACATTTTCAAAGTCAACTATACTACTCATTGAATAATCAAATTTATTTGTTTAATACCAGCTATTGAATATTATTTATAAAATATATTTTCAGTTTTTAAATTGCTCAATCACCTATCCTGATTTTGTGAAATTCACATGCCTGAGACGCGTTTCTTTTCCCCG
Organism: uncultured Rikenellaceae bacterium; assembly: GCA_964415855.1. GTDB lineage: Bacteria > Bacteroidota > Bacteroidia > Bacteroidales > VadinHA17 > LD21. The sequence continues at coordinate 548 of CAYQBZ010000343.1, read as the reverse complement.
GCCATTTCCTGGAGCCTGGTCACTGTCCTCCAGTTTCGTGCGGTGCCGGTCGCTTTCATCCTGGCTTCAAAGAAATTCGTGTACAGCTTCGTTTTACCAAACCCATTCGGACAGAATATGTATATCTCACTGCCGTTTATACGGAATTTATCAGGGGGGTAATCAACACCTGCGACACTCAGAACCTGTTCAACCGACGGTTTAAGCTTAAGAAAAAGCACTGCCACCTTTGAAGGATCAAATCCGGGTTCCTCCAGGAATGGATTGACTGAGATTATCTTTTTCATTTGAACCAGGGTACGGGTTATTACAGCGATGTTCAGATTGAATTCTGAATGAATGGCTTTTTGTATCCCTGCAGAAACATCTATAATCCTGCTTGTGATCCAGAAAACAAAAATGATAAAACTGATTACAAATGAGATCTTGCTCATCATTGAATTCTTAGAAGTAATTGAACCTTGTGACATAGATTTCTACTTATTTTGCCGCAACATACAAATACTTAAGCGATTGATAAATTCAAATAAATTAGTTGTTCTTCAATT
>CAYQBZ010000342.1:0-4325 GCA_964415855.1 uncultured Rikenellaceae bacterium | reverse complement strand
CGCCGAGGTCGTCGCTCTCATTGGCTGCCACTTTCCTCAGGATACGTCTCATTATCTTTCCTGAACGGGTTTTCGGAAGTCCCGGGGCGATAAGTATCTGATCGGGAGTGGCAAAAGCTCCAATATGACGTCTTACCTCATTTCTCAGCTCGCCGACGAGTTCCTCATCAGCCTCATAGCCTTCCCTCAGGATAACATAGGCGAATATGCCTTCCCCTTTTACCTCATGCGGGAATCCTACCACCGCAGCTTCAGAGCAGAATGGATGTGAAACAAGAGCGCTCTCTATCTCGGCTGATCCTATCCTGTGACCGGAAACGTTCATCACATCATCCACTCTCCCTGTAAGCCAGTAATATCCTTCCGAATCACGCATGGCACCATCGCCAGTGAGATAGTATCCTTTAAATTCCTTCAGGTATGTTTCATAGAAACGCTGGTGATCTCCCTGAATGGTACGTGCCATGCTTGGCCATGGTCCTTTTATTGCCAGCAGCCCTGATGTCTCAGTGCTTCTTATCTCCTCTCCTTCCGGTGTCAGCGGGCACAGGCGAGCATTGCATATACGGCTTCAGGGATCATAGGCATATATATGGCAACCCTGTCGCGCTTCGTGATACCATTATGTCGTAAAACATTTGCCAGGCGGGAGACTTTTCGCTGGAGTTCCTTATAGGTTATTCTTTCCTCCTTTCCTGGTTCATCAGGTTCCCAGATTATAGCCACCTCGTCGCCCTTATCCCTTACATGCCTGTCGACACAATTCTCACAGGCATTGAGCCTGCCCCCCAGGAACCATGATACAAGGCCTTCAGAAAAGTCACAATCGCTGACAAGCTGAAAATCGTGCTGCCAGTGCAACAACTCGTGAGCATTCTTTTCCCAGAATACGGAATTATTTTCAATACTCTCGGTATAGAGCTTTTTATACTGCTCCAAAGAAGATACATAAGAATCCCTGAACAGATCAGCGTGAGGCAGATAAGCGCCTGATGCATTTGTTGCCATACGGATAAGATTAATTAATATTAAAGGGTAAATATATTAATCTTATGAGGTGATTTTTCCGGAAACTGATATATATGCAGCCAGTTATCTGCCAAAATACTGATTACATGCTTCTCACCCTTTATAAGCTTCCTGAATCTGCTATACCGGGAGAAGGGCATTCCCTACCTGCTATTCCCCGCTTTTAACAACCATATTGTTATCAATAAGCCTGCTGTTATATGTCTGAATAACAGCTTTCAGCTTATTCTCCATCATTAGCTGAAGCTCCGGTTCCAACCCCAGCAGGTTCTTTTCAAGCAATATATCCTTCTTATAATTATACATGCCGACAGTCTTATTATCAATCATTTCAATAATATGGTCCTTCATATACAGTTGATAGTTGCTGCCTGAAGTGTTATAGGCAAATGACTCATATGAATCGTCAAGAAGATTATTGCCGAATGCTATATAGTCTTCATCATAATTCAGAAGGCTCAATACTGTCGGCATTATATCAATCTGCTGTGCTATCCTCATTTTCATCCCCCTTAAGTCGCTTCCTGGTTTATAGAAGATCACCGGAACACAAAAGGCACCAAAATTATTCTGGAATTCCTTATGAATGGATTCATTGGTATGGTCGGCAGTAATAACAAAAATAGTATTGTCAAACCACTGGCTCTTCGATATCTCAGCAAACATTTCCTGCAGAGCGAAGTCAGTATAACCAACCACCTCTACAATCGGAGCCGGTCCCTTCCTGAATTTATTTGTGTATTTCTCAGGCACCTTAAAGGGATGATGCGAAGAAACAGAAAAAATGGATACCAGGAACGGTTGTCTGAAGCTATCCAGTTTACCGGCAAAATACCTGAAGAATGGTTCATCCCATACTCCCCATATTCCGTCAAAATCACTTTTATCGGGATACTCATTAAGCCCGAAATAATCATCAAAACCTGCCATTTTTGCAAAAGAATCAAATCCCATGGATCCGTTTGGAGCGCCATGGAAAAAAGCTGAATAATAGCCTTTTGGTTTCAGTAATTGAGGCAGGCCATTTATCTGGTTATTGGCATAATGCGAAATTGTATAGGGTGTTTCGAGTGAAGGCACCGAAGCAAGAATAGATGGCATGGCATCGATAGACTTCTTCCCGTTTGCGAGAGAAACATCGAAAGTAAGGCTTACACTGATAAGTGAATCGATAAAAGGAGTATAGCCCTTATAAGTCCCTCCTTCCAGATCCGGGTTTAAGGCCCCTATATACTCCCTGGCAAAGCTCTCAAGTATGATAATAACAACGTTATTTCCTGTAAATTGTCCCGCCGGACGGGGTGAATAATGGGGATTATACAGTTTTGTGAGGGTTTCATCATCAAAAAACTCATGTTTCACCAGGACTTTCTTATCAAAAGTCCTGAAAAAGCTGAATGGAGTATTAAGTACAATTGCAACATTCCGGGGAGCATCAACATACCGCGCAGCGTTGCTTATAGTTATTGGACGGGTTGAGTGCTTATACCCTCCCCTTGCAGCACCTACAACAAGAGTAATTATTACAGGTATCATAATGATATTCACCGTCCAGTAGCCCGGCTTGTTTTCAGGTGCAGGTTTAATTGCTTTTACCCTGTTATAGAGGTAGCCCATAAGAAACCACATAAGAAGGGTAAACAGCGTGGCGGGCCAGTAGTCAAAAAGAAACCTGAAGAAGAGCTTTACCAGGTTCGTTTCGTGCTCAAAAGTCTTAAACACATCTGCAGTTGCCCTCTTGTCGACAAACCGGTAATAGACAAAATCCATCCCGTTCATGGCAATGGCTATTCCATTAGTAATGAAGAAGATATATTTTACTACCGCCTGATAGACATCATTATACCGGATCTCATGAGGTATGAAATGCAGTACTATTATAAGTGCATTAATATATACAACAGCGGAAATATCGAATACCAGTCCGCCTCTTAAGATTGAAATAAACTGACCGGGCGAAACGTCCGGAAACATCTTATGATTAAACAGGAAAAATCCTATCCTGCACAAGGAGAAGATCAGCATTACAATCAAAATCCTGTAAGCCAGGACGACAAAGATGTTTTTTGATATGATCCAGTTTTTCATCCGGAATAATAGCGGGTAAAAAGAATAGTGTTCACCAGGTATTTAACTGATGCCAGTAATGTAATAAATGTCATGAAAGCAAAATGGTAAAACAAAAACCTTTATTATATTGTTGCAAGCTTTATGTTCTTTATCCAGAATAATACCGGAGAAGGTGCAACCTGCACAGCGGCTCTCTGACCGCCACCTCCGGGAGCTCCGCCACCGGAACCTCTCCCTCCTGACCTTCCGCCACCTCCCCTTGATCCGCCTCCGGCGGGAGCGTCTGACATGGGACGTGCAGCGCCTGCACCCTGTGGGCCGTTCATTACCGGAGGCGCTCCATACTCAATTCCGAAGGTTAAGGGTAATGCACCATCCCCATCTTTTGAGTTTCTTAAAGGTAAGCGGACAACCGGGATAACAAGCCTGTAATGTAATATACCCTCACTGTCATAATGAACTGTTCCCCTGAAGGTGTCGGGATTATCGGCAGGGAAACGGCTGGGATTTTCATCAGCAAATCCAACCAGCTGGATTGTGTTAGCCATCGAAAGAGGAGTAACCAGAGATCCATCTGCAGCTAGTGCCACTGAAGGAGTATTGGGCCTGTTACGTCCTCCTGAGTATTGTGAGCCGATTGGGAACCTGATACCGGTTATCTTGTTGCTTTTACCATCCGGATTGATCCATATCGTAAGTCCTTCCTTCAGTATCCTGTTCTGAATGCCGGCATCCTCCACTTTGATATCGACAAATATATTTTCACTGTTATTGGACAGATAATAGTATAGTTTACCTTTTTCGAAATAGGAAAATTTGCCGGATGGGACATCTGTTACGGAAGATTCATTTGTACGCCATTCGCTTAAGAACAGCTTTCCTTTCTGCGCACTGAGGTTCAGGCAGAAAACAGATACCAGAAATATTGAAATTGTCTTCATTGCATTAAAATTAAACGCCAGGTCCGGATCAAACGTTGGTTTACGGGACCTGGCGTTGAATCCATTCAATTATTATATCACTCTTGATCCATATCTTTCATTATCTCCCGGAAATCCGTATTATTAAACTCATTCATGAATTTATTTGCTGTTCTTTTTGCTCCCAGTCCAATGATACTAAAAAGAACAATGATCGCAATAAGCACATATGTAAGTACTTTTGCGGTTCCGGGATTAGCCTTAAGAGTCTCAACCAGACCATTATACAGAAGCCACAAAGCATAA
>CAYQBZ010000341.1:0-4327 GCA_964415855.1 uncultured Rikenellaceae bacterium | reverse complement strand
ACCAGCTTACCGGAAAAGTCTTTTCCTCCGTACCAGTTTGAATCCCATCCTTTGATTATACCTAATCTATTACCTATCGGATTTACTTTTTGTCCCATCTGTTCTATTTTGATGTAGTTTCAACTTCCTTATTCATACTATCAAGCACAAGCGTAACATGGTTTGATCTTTTACGCACCCTGTAAGCACGTCCCTGAGGTGCTGTCTGCAATCTTTTCAGCTGACGGCCTCCATCAACATTTATCTGTTTTACATAGAGGTTACTTTCTTCAACTCTTACACCTTCATTCTTCGACTGCCAGTTGGCAATAGCAGAGAGGAGCAGTTTCTCAAGCCTGCGCGACGCTTCCTGCGGGCTGAACTTCAGGACATCAAGTGCTTTATTTACTTCCATACCGCTTATGAGATCAGTTACCAGTCTCATCTTGCGGGGCGATGTCGGACAGTTTCTGAGGATAGCCTGGTATCTGCTCTTTCTGGCTTCCTTCATCTGTTCAGCTGTATTTCTCTTTCTTGCACCCATTTCTAAAATTTTTCAACTATTACATTACTCATTATTTATTACCGGAGTGTCCCCTGAAAGTACGTGTTGGAGAAAATTCTCCCAGCTTATGGCCAACCATATTCTCGGTAATGTAAACAGGGATAAACTTGTTCCCATTATGAACTGCTATAGTATGTCCGACAAAATCAGGAGAGATCACAGATCTTCTTGACCATGTTTTGAGTACTGTTTTCTTCTGTCCGTCATTCATTTCAAGTATTCTCTTCTCGAGCTTAAAATCAATGAATGGTCCTTTTTTAATTGATCTACTCATAATATATCAGCTATTTTTTCCGTCTTTCAATAATATGTTTTGAGGAGTATTTTTTCACGTTACGTGTCTTGAATCCTTTGGCAGGCATGCCGTTACGCGATCTCGGGTGACCTCCCGATGCTCTTCCTTCACCTCCTCCCATGGGGTGATCAACCGGATTCATTACAACACCTCTTACCCTGGGCCTTCTTCCATTCCAGCGCGACCGCCCTGCTTTTCCCGATCTTTCGAGGTTATGGTCCGGATTTGATACCGTTCCAATTGTTGCACGACAGGTAGTCAGGATCATCCTTGTCTCCCCCGATGGAAGCTTTATGGTAGCATATTTACCTTCGCGGGCGGATAGCTGTGCATATGTCCCGGCGCTGCGCGCCATGGCAGCTCCCTTTCCAGGCTTGAGTTCAATGTTATGTATAATGGTTCCCAGCGGTATGTCGTTAAGGAACAAAACATTACCTATCTCCGGTGAAGCCTCTTTGCCCGACATCACTGTCTGGCCAACCTGTAACCCGGAAGGGGCTATTATATACCTCTTCTCGCCATCCTTGTAAACAATGAGAGCTATCCTGGAGGACCTGTTAGGATCGTATTCAATGGACTTTACTGTTGCTTCCATTCCATCCTTGTCCCTTTTGAAGTCGATAATCCTGTACATCTTCTTGTGACCGCCGCCGATGTATCGCATTGTCATTTTGCCGTTAACATTCCTACCTCCTGATTTTTTAAGCGGTCGAAGCAGGGATTTCTCCGGCGCAGCACTAGTTATCGTTTCAAAAGTGCTGGTAATCTTATGTCGCTGACCTGGGGTAACAGGTTTTATTTTTCTGACTGCCATATCTATTATTAAATATTGCTATAGAAATCTATTTTATTTCCTTCTGCAAGTGTAACTACTGCTTTTTTTGTGGCTGCTTTCTTTCCGGTAAGAAGTCCCGATTTGGTGTTCCTCGATTTTACCTTACCTCCGTAACGCATCGTATTAACCGAATCAACCGTAACATTGTAAAGATCTTCGACGGCTTTCCTGATCTGAATCTTGTTGGCATTTCTGTCAACCAGAAAACCATAGCGGTTAAATTTATCGCCCTGGCTTGTCATCTTTTCCGTTACTATCGGTTTTAACAATATATTCATTATTCAAAGTTTTCTAGTTTTCAAATGTTGCCTGCAAAACGTCAACTGCGCTCTCAACAAGTATCAATGTTGAAGCTCTCATAATTTTATAAGTACTTAAATCACTGGCAGTTACAACTTCAACCCCTTGCACATTTCGGGATGACAAATATATATTAATATTTTGTTCCGGTAAAACAAATACTGATTTTTTATTCCCAATATTGAGGTTAGTCCCCATTTTGATAATTTCCTTTGTTTTAGGAGTTTCAAGTGTGAAGTCTTCCAGTATGATAATATTTTTTGATGATGCTTTATATGAAAGTGCTGATTTTCTGGCTAATTGTTTCACTTTCTTATTAAGCTTGAAGCCATAGAACCTGGGTTTTGGGCCGAAGATCCTTCCTCCGCCCCGGAACAAAGGATTCTTTATGCTTCCTGCACGGGCTGTTCCTGTTCCCTTCTGCCTTTTAATCTTCCTTGTACTGCCTGCTATTTCACCCCGTTCTTTGGATTTGTGTGTTCCCTGCCTCTGATTGGCGAGAAACTGTTTTGTGTCCAGATAAATAGCATGGTCGTTAGGTTCGATACCGAAAATCGAATCGTTCAGATTCACCTTTCTTCCGGTTTCCTTTCCGTCAATATTAAGAATCGTTAGTTCCATCATTTTGTTATTATTACGTAACCACCTTTTGGACCGGCGACTGAGCCTCTCACTATGAGAAGATCATTTTCGGCCATAATCTTTATTACTCTCAGGTCTTCTGAAATAACTTTGTTTCCACCGGTACGACCGGCCATTCTCATTCCGGGCAGCACCCTGGAAGGGAATGACGATGCACCGAGTGACCCGGGAGCCCTCCCCCTGTTATGCTGGCCATGTGTTTGTCCGCCAACACCTGAAAAACCATGGCGCTTCACAACACCCTGGAATCCTTTACCCTTGGCCCAGCCCCTTACATCGACCCAGTTGTCCGATCTGAAGAGTTCAACAGTGAGGACCTCACCCTCTTTGCACTGACCCTCGTCAAAACCTGTGAATTCAGCAAGTTTTCTTTTGGGCGTGGTACTTGACTTCCTGAAATGCCCCATTTCGGCCTTTGTAGTGTGCTTTTCCTTCTTCTCTTCGAATCCGAGCTGTACAGCATAGTAGCCATCCTTATCCACTGTTTTAATCTGTGTAACAACACATGGACCGGCCTGTAGTACCGTACATGGAATGTTTTTCCCATTTTCATCAAAAATGGATGTCATTCCTACCTTTTTACCAATTAATCCCTGCATCTCTTTATAACTTTAAGGGTTTCACACTTTAATTTCTACCTCTACTCCACTGGGAAGCTCAAGCTTCATAAGAGCATCGATGGTTTTAGGTGTTGAGCTGTAAATGTCCAGCAGCCTTTTATAGGATGAGAGCTGATATTGCTCCCTTGCTTTCTTGTTTACAAACGGTGAACGGAGCACTGTATAAATCTTTTTGTGAGTTGGCAGCGGTATAGGACCACTTACCACTGCACCAGTAGATTTTACTGTTTTCACGATCTTTTCGGCAGATTTATCCACCAGTGTATGATCGTAAGATTTCAGCTTGATACGAATTTTCTGACTCATCTTCTTAAAGAATTTTTCCTTTTGTAATTTCCACAATTCTGTTTGATATTTCTGCGGGTACCTCTTCATAATGAGAGAACTCCATTGTTGAAGTTGCTCTTCCTGAGGTGAGGGTCCGAAGTACGGTTACATAACCGAATTTCTCGGCCAGAGGTACTTTTGCTTTAACGACCCTTGAGCCTGCTTTCGATTCCATACCTTCCACCCTTCCTCTTCTTCTGTTAAAATCGCTTATTACATCACCAACATATTCTTCAGGGGTGACAACTTCTGTCGACATGATAGGCTCGAGAAGCACGGGTTTGCATTTCCCTGCATATTTCCTGAATGCCTGTTTTGCCGCGATTTCAAAAGACAAGGCATCCGAGTCAACCGGATGGTATGAACCGTCTTTCAGCACCACTTTAAGGTTATCGAGAGGGAAACCTGCCAGCGGGCCATTAGCCATCGCTTCACGGAATCCTTTTTCAACCGATGGAATATACTCTTTAGGGATATTCCCGCCCTTTACTTCATTAATGAACTGAAGTCCTCTTACATTCTTATCTGCCGGCATAAGTTCCACTGTCATGTCAGCAAATTTACCCCTGCCACCTGTTTGTTTCTTAAATACTTCACGAAATTCAGCACTAACTGTTATTGCCTCCTTATAGGCCACCTGCGGAGCACCCACATTGGCCTCCACCTTGAACTCGCGGCGCATGCGGTCGACGATGATCTCCAGATGCAGTTCGCCCATGCCGGAGATGATGGTCTGACCGGATTCCTCGTCGGTACGCACCCGG
>CAYQBZ010000340.1:1171-4340 GCA_964415855.1 uncultured Rikenellaceae bacterium | reverse complement strand
TCTTGTATGTATTTCAACATTGCCGGCCCATCCTGTACCTGCAACGGAGATCCTTGCATTGAAAAAATCGGGACCCGAGTCGCGGTTATATTCACCGGGATGAATGACAACTATCTTGTTACCGTCAGCATCAGCCAGTTTGTCAGATTCATAGAGCCGGTATTTCCACAGGTAATGAAGAAATTCCTCTTTCATTGAACACGAACAGAATTAAAAACAGCGAGAATTTAAATATACGAAAAGGAATATTAAATAACAATAGTAATTGAATGGAATTTCAATTGCAGAAAGTACTAAATGATTAGACAGAGGAATATTCAGATCAGGGTACTTTCCTTGAGATAACTCTCCATTTCTAATTGAATTTCTCTTGCTTTTTCACCAGCCACCCTATCAAAATTTTCTGAGCCATCTGCAAATATAATTCCTCGTGAAGAGTTCACCAGAAGACCGCATGTGTCGTTCATCCCGTAGAGTGCCACTTCCCTGAGACTGCCTCCCTGGGCTCCTATGCCTGGTACAAGAAGAAAATGTTCCGGGACAATTTTTCGTATTTCTTTCAGCATTTCCGCACGTGTGGCACCAACTACATACATAATGTTATTCAAGGTACCCCACTCCCTCGATACTGACAACACCTTCTCAAAAAGCCTGATACCGTTTTCAGCATGATACTGAAAATCGTCAGCTCCCTTATTGGAAGTAAGTGCAAGAAGAACAACCCATTTATCCGGATACGAAAGGAATGGTTTTACGGAGTCTTCTCCCATATACGGAGCTACAGTAATGGCATCGAAAGAAATATTGTCAAAGAAAGCCTCTGCATACATCCTTGATGTGTTTCCGATATCTCCGCGTTTTGCATCGGCAATGACAAGCATATCGGGGTATTGAGCCTTTATATATTTGACCGTGGAAGTGAGCGTTGTCCATCCGCCGGCGCCAAAGCGCTCATAAAATGCAATGTTAGGTTTGTAAGCCACCGCGTATGAGTGTGTGGCGTCCACAATACGTTTATTGAATTCAAAAACCGGATCCTTCTCTTTCAGAAGAAATGAAGGTATCTTTTCAATTTCGGAATCCAGTCCCACACACAGAAATGAGCGTTTCTTTACTATATTCTTTGACAGATCAGAATGATTCATTATTGACCGGTTTATAGATTATTATCTTTAAGTCTCTCTGCATTTTCAGCCATCTGAAGCTTCTCGAGCACCTCCAGAATATTCCCGTCAAGAATAGAGGGAAGGTTATATAATGTCAGATTAATCCTGTGATCGGTCATCCTTCCCTGAGGGTAGTTGTAGGTCCTTATCTTGGCAGAACGGTCACCGGTAGATACCATGGTTTTTCTTTTCCTGGAAACACCATCGAGATATTTCTGGTATTCGAGGTTATAAAGCCTTGTTCTCAGTTCTTTAAGAGCTTTGTCATAATTCTTTAACTGCGACTTCTCATCCTGACAAGTTACCACTATACCAGTCGGAACATGGGTCAGGCGGATAGCAGAATATGTAGTATTCACCGACTGTCCTCCCGGACCTGAGGAGCAATATGTATCCTTCCTTATATCTTCAGTTTTCAGGTCAACATCAAACTCATCAGCCTCAGGCAGTACAACCACTGATGCCGCCGAGGTATGTATCCTGCCCTGCGTCTCAGTCTGGGGAACCCTCTGAACACGATGGACACCCGATTCATATTTCATTATGCCATAGACACCTTCACCAACAATCCGTATTACAATCTCTTTATATCCCCCCGCTGTTCCCTCGGATATATTATTCACCTCAACCTTCCAACCCTGTTCCTCAAAGAATTTACTGTACATCCTGAAAAGGTCTCCTGCAAAAATACTGGCTTCATCACCACCTGTGCCGGCCCTGATCTCCATTATGGCATTCTTGTCATCTTCAGGATCGGCAGGTATAAGCAGTAACTTGATCTCCTCCTCCATCTCAGGCAGACGCTCCGTAAGCTCCTCAAGTTCGATCTTTGCCATTTCCCGCATCTCTTCGTCTTTTTCTGTGGCAAGAAGCTCCTTCGTGCTGGAAATGTTATTTAGCGCCAGCTTATATCTTTCATAGGATTCTATTATAGGAAGAAGATCCTTATATTCCTTGTTCAGTTTGACATACCTCTTCATATCTGACAGGATCTCAGGCTTATTGATAAGCTCACTTACCTCCATGAAGCGCGATTTCACTCCTTCAAGCCTCTCAAGAATCAGGTTTTTTGCCATATCATATTAAATTTCGGCTGCAAAGATAATAAGAAAGTGGAAATAAAAACAGGTGTGAAGTGTGCGGCGTGCGGTAAGTGGATGGTAATAACTTTAATATTCGAGAGTGCCGGATTCTGAGCTTATTATTGTGAGCTTTTTCCTGTCTGAGGCTTCGCAACGGCCAATTATCTTTGCTTCGAGGTTGAATTTATCTGCAATACTGATAATACTGCCTGCATTTTCCTCACGAGTATAAATCTCAAACCGGTGGCCCATATTGAATACCTTGTACATCTCCTTCCACCGTGTTCCCGACTGCTCATGGATTAACCTGAAAAGGGGAGGTAATGGGAAAAGGTCATCCTTTATTATATGGAGCTTATCTACAAAGTGCATCACTTTTGTCTGGCCACCTCCTGAACAATGAACCATACCATGTATCTCAGAACGCATTGTTTCTATTACCTCTTTTATCACGGGGGCATATGTGCGTGTGGGTGAAAGTAACAGCTTCCCTGCATCCGTATCCAGTCCTTCAACAGGATCGGTAAGCTTAAACCTGCCCGAATAAATAAGATCATATGGCAGGGTTGTATCAAGGCTTTCAGGGTATTTTGATGCCAGGTATGGAGCAAAAACGTCATGACGGGCGGAAGTGAGTCCGTTGCTGCCCATGCCACTGTTGTACTCTTTTTCGTAACTGGTTTTCCCCGATGAGGATAATCCTATTATTACATCGCCCTCCTTAATCTTACGGTTTGTTATCACATCAGATCTTTTCATCCTTGCAATAACAGTTGAATCGACAACAATAGTCCTTATGAGATCGCCAAGATCGGCAGTTTCCCCTCCGGTCGACCATATGCCAATGCCCAGGTCCCGGAGATCTTCCAGCACCTTTTCAGCACCATTAATAATAGCTGTAAGAACATCTCCCGGAATGTG
>CAYQBZ010000340.1:0-1161 GCA_964415855.1 uncultured Rikenellaceae bacterium | reverse complement strand
GTGGTTCCTGTTGCGCCCAATTGTAGATGAGATAAGAATATTATCATATGCACCCACACATAAAAGGTCATCCAGGTTCATTACTATGGAATCCTGTGCAATACCTTTCCAGACTGACATATCACCGGTTTCCTTCCAGTAAATATAGGCCAGCGACGACTTTGTGCCGGCACCGTCAGCGTGCATGATGGTACAGTAATCGTCATCGCCGGTTAAAATATCGGGGACTATCTTGCAGAATGCTTTGGGAAATAATCCCTTATCCAGTTTTTCGATAGCTTTATGGACATCTTCCTTTGACGAGGAGACACCTCTTCTGCTATACTTTGATTCGGAAAACATACTTTTCTGATAAGATAACAAAGATAGAAAAAAGATCATTGGAAAAACCCTGCCAGCTGTTACCGGCCGGCAGTATCCGAATAGGCCCATTCAATAGCCTGTCTGAGCAGCCTCCTGAAATATGGATTTTCAAATGTAGGAACATCATGACCGCTCTGCAGGGTAACTACCCGAGCTTTACCATATGTTTTTGTCCATCCAATAATAGGGGTGCTGCTGGGTTCATCGGTAGTTAATATCGGCGTAATTCCTTCTTCCACATAATAACCCTTATATGTTTCATCAAAGATCTCAAAATCAGGCACTCCTTTTGTTACGGGATGCCCGGGATCGGCATTTTTCACTTTGAAGTGAAGATCATGTATATATGAACACGGCTGGTATTCCTTACCTTTGAAAGTTGTTACCTTGTGAAAATACTTCCCGCCGATTATATTCCAGTATTCCGGCCAGTCATCATACGCACAGATACTGTGATGCAGCGCCACGAGAGGCTTTCCCTCCCTTATGCAATCAGAAAAAACCTTAGCCTGATCTTCCGTTATCTCCTGCCACATATGGTAAAACACCAGGACATCATATTTGTCCCTGTTGGATGGCAGGAACATATCATAGGCGGCTGGCAATTCAGCGATCTGGTATGTAATATTCTGACCCAGGCCCGCCAGCATCTGATTGAACTGCTCCTCGGGATAACTATGTCCGCCCGTAACTACCAGAATACGGATGATACCTTTCTGAGGTTGGGAGGCATATGAAATAAAGGTGATTGCGATACCCAGGATGAATAAGGTCATGATTTTTTTCATTTCAGATGTA
>CAYQBZ010000339.1:0-4348 GCA_964415855.1 uncultured Rikenellaceae bacterium | reverse complement strand
CATTGATAGAGAGGCTGCTGGTCATTTCCATTGGTTAAATATGTTTTATAATCTTGAAGTAAATAATGAATTGGATGTTTTTTTATATATTTGAATTACAAAACAATTTTAATATTACCAGCTATGTCACACGAGAAAGCTAAAGAACAGGTAAAACACAAGAAAGAAGCTACAAAAAGCCTGAAAGAAAAACGAGCTGCAAAAAAAGCAAAAAAGGAAGAAAAGAAAAGGCAGTAAGAATAAATGGTTTTTTATTTAGTCAGTTCTTAATAATTGTGTTTTGGTTGAAAACAATAAAGAAGCCGGTGAGATTCTCACCGGCTGAATAATAAATCTTTGTATCGATTAATTATGCAAGTCTGACGTCAACTGCATTAATTCCTTTTTTGCCTTCCTGAAGTTCAAATGTAACTTCATCATTCTCTTTAATCTGATCTTTCAGACCAGATACATGTACAAAATATTCATTATCCGAATCTGCGTCTTTAATGAATCCGAAGCCTTTTGATACATTAAAAAATTTTACTGTTCCTTTGTTCATTTTATTCTGTTTTAAAATTAATGGCGCAAGATACATATTTAATTTAAATAATTCTAAATTATTTTATAATAATCTGATATTTAATATATTTGCGCCGACATTTCTTTATTTAAAAAGCGATAGGGAAATATTTCTGCATTTATCGATTTACCCAAATATACACTTAGTTTTATGAAAAAATATCTGATCCTCCTGATTTCTTTATTTTCAACAGGGGCCACACTCACAGGTCAGGGTAACTTTCTGACAACAGCTGAAAGATCCGATTATATGTCTACCTCAGATTATGAAGATGTTGTGACATTTATTGATAAGCTAAAAGCTTCATCCCCTTACATCCGCGTGGAAAAAATTACATCCTCCGTTGAAGGTCGCGATATTCCCCTGCTCATAATAGGGAATCCGTTACCTTCAGCACCCGGCGATCTGAAGGCCGATAACAGGATAGTGGTGTATATACAGGCAAATATCCATGCCGGTGAGGTGGAGGGTAAGGAAGCTGCGCTGATGTATGCCCGTGATCTTCTTAAAGAAAAAGATCCTGCAATCCTCAGGAATGTGGTTTTGCTTATCTGCCCCCTGTTCAATCCTGACGGTAATGAGCAGATCAGTACCATGAACAGGACAAATCAGAATGGCCCTGTCAATGGCGTTGGCGCAAGGTATAACGGGCAGTATCTCGATCTGAACAGGGATGCGATGAAAGCTGAATCACCTGAAGTGAGGGGAGTACTTACAAATGTGTTTAACCGTTGGGACCCTTCTGTTTTTATGGATTGTCATACCACCGATGGTTCTTACCATGTTGAACCTGTTACCTTCACATGGGCCGTAAATCCAAATGGCAGCCGGACTCTTATTAACTACATGAGGGACTGGATGATGCCTGCAATTTCCGGGATTTTGTCAGATAAATATCATATTGAGAACTGTTTTTATGGTGAATTCTTCGATATGATGGATCCCGGTAAGGGATGGGTTCTGGATGCATCGGAGCCTCGTTATATGAGTAATTATTTTGGATTAAGGAACAGGCTGGGTATTCTGAATGAAAATTATGTTTATGCCGATTTCAGATCAAGGGTTACAGGTTGCTATTACCTTATTCATTCATTAGTTGATTATGCCTCGGCCCATAAGACTGAAATTGAGAATTTACTGGCAAAAACCGACCAGGAGACCATTTCAAGAGGCTATGACCCTTCAGTAACTGATTCTTTTGCAATTGAATACAAAGCAAGACCTGCTCCTTCAAAAGTTACTGTACGTACTTTTGAGGCAGAAGCGGTAAAGGTGGCAAACGGCAGGATAAGCTACAGGCGCACCGACAGGCAGAAAGATGTTACCATACCTTATTATATTGATTATTACCCGACAACAAATGTAAAGTTTCCGTTCGCTTATCTTATTACTGTAAAAGATCCGGAGGTGCTGGATCTTCTGAAGGTGCACGGAGTAAAAATCGAAAAACTTGCTGACGATGCGGAAATAGATGTTGAACGTTTTGACATCGATGATCTAAGAGGCTCTAACAGACTCAACCAGGGTCATTATACCAATTCTGTCAAGGGTCATTTTGTTAAGACAACAGTTAATTTTCAGGTCGGAACGACAGTAGTGAGAACTGCACAGCCACTGGCAAATGTGGCAGCTTATCTGCTGGAACCCCAGTCCAATGATGGTATGATGACGTGGAACTTCTTCGACCGCTATCTTGTACCTCAATGGGGTAATGGCTATTATCCATACCCGGTGTACAGGATTATTAACAAAATCGATATAAAAACAATCCCTGGTCCGTAATATATGATTCCTCACCGGCGCGTATACTTATCGAAAACGGTAATAACAGGCAGGACATTTCCCTTTTCATCAAAAAAATCACGTGATGAACGGCCACCGAAGGTTGCAGGCTCCCACCAGAAAATTCCTGCTCCAAGGTTATCCGGAGTATTCAATACGATGGTGTTAACCGCATCAAGGAACTCCTTCTGTCCTTCCGGGGTCTCCGGGAAAGGAGGCTTCTTCAACTTGTACTCGGTGGGTGAGGCACAATAGGCAACTTCAACAAGAATAATGGGCTTCTTGTACGTCTCGGCCATGAATATCATATTGCTTCGCAGGTCAAGCAGTGTCCCGTGCCACCACGGATAGTATGACTGCCCTATATAATCAAAATTTATACCATACGACAGCAGTTTGTCAAAGAAATATTTTGTCCGGATCTTGTTCCCTCCCTGGTCAATATGGATCATTATCTTAGGACGGTTCATGCTGTCGCAACCTGCATTTACACCATTTATGCCAGCCTGGACAAATTCTGCGAAATTATCCCAGTTATCAGGTAACCTTCCATCAGGCCAGAGCATACCATTTATAATTTCATTTCCTATCTGTACCATATCAGGTAATACAACTGCTTCGCGGAATGACTTTATTGTTTCACGCGTATACTCAAATACTGCACTGACAAGCTGGTTATGCGACATACCGGCCCAGGCTTTCGGTATGCCCTGTTTCCCGGGATCTGCCCATGTGTCCGAATAATGATAATCAAGGAGAAATTTGAAACCATTCTTCTTTGCCTCCTGTGCCAGTCCAATTGTATATTCCAGACTGTTGGGCAGCTGTGTTGGTGTATGGAAGAGTCTGAGCCTGATCCAGTTATAGCCATGGTCCTTAAAGATCAGTATCCCGGCCTTCGTTGTATCATTCTCCTTAAAAGAAAATCCACGTTTCTCAGCATCACCGAGAAATGACAGGTCGGCCCCGATTGCATAATCCTGTCCTCTTGCAGCAAAGGTTTTAAATATCAGAATAAAGAGGAGTAAGTAAAACAGAGGATTAATGATACATATCCGATCTCTGTACGCAGGTGAAAGCTTTTTCATTGATAGAAGATTTAAAATGATCAGTTCAGGAATTTAATATTGCTCTGGCTTTTTCATCAAGGGCTTCTGTCATAAACGGTATACCGGTCAGATCTGCTGTCTCCCTGTTGGAAGCTATAAGGTCGTCGCGGGTTAACTGGGATACGTCGAACCTCCTTGCTCCCGCCATAAACTGTTGTAATCCGCAGGCAAGTTTATCAGCATAACCACACAATGCTACTGCTCCCAGGGGGATATTTTTCATTTCATCGGCACCCACCTTGTTCTTAATGGTCTCCCATTCCGAAAATATTTCTTCGGGATATTTTCCATACTCGGTTACTGAAGGAGGCAGGACATCCCAGTGTCCGTTGAGTTCTGCCTTCCTTTCCGGATCAAATACTCCTTCAATATTACTACCCAGGAATCCTGCAATCATAGGCGCCCTGCCCAGGCAGATCAGTTTTGCATAGGGTGCTGCCAATGAAAGCGCTTTAAAGAGATGGTCCTCCCGCGCAAAACCTCCTGCAAGAGAAATATCGGGTACTCTGATCCCCCTCTTGTCAAGTATCTGGCAATATTCATAAGTTTTTGAATGTAATGCCATGGAAGGGATCCCCCAGTGCTGCATCATGTTCCATGGACTCATCCCGGTCCCTCCGCCGGCTCCGTCTATTGTTAATAGATCCAGGTGGGCATCAGCAGAGTACTTTATAGCCATGGCAAGGTTTTCCATTCCATAGGCACCTGTCTTGAGAGTTATTCGCTTGTAGCCAAGGCCCCTGAGATGTTTTACTGATGCCATAAAGTCTTCGCGGGTCTCCTCTGCGGTGTGCTTGTCTGTTGCTCCTAACCTGCTGTGTCTTGCAAATGATGTAACCGCCCGGTTATTATAACCCCTGATGACCACAGGATCAAATGGATCAGGATCCACAAT
>CAYQBZ010000338.1:0-4352 GCA_964415855.1 uncultured Rikenellaceae bacterium | reverse complement strand
ATGAGTTATTCACTAGGAGGGTATTCTGTTCCTTTATGATCCCTGATACAGGTGAATAGAGGTTTAACTGCTTGCCATTCTGAATAATGGTCAGTGCCTGCCTGCCTTTCCTAATTCTTTCCCCCGTACTTTTCATCTTTACTCGGGTTACAGGTCCGGTGATGTGCTGAAGGAAATCATCTATTCCAATTTTCACCAGGCCATCTCTCTCCATAAATGCCCAGGTATGAGTTTTATCAAAATAAAGTCCGGAGGGAATAAATGCGAAATCCTCATCCAGCGTACCGGGCCCGGAAGACTTAGTCTCCATTACATTCATACTCCTTCTTTTCAGATACCATGTACCGGTTCTTATGAGCAGAAAAAAAATGCCGGATGAAACCAGGATCAGCAGTAAGATTTTAAAACCGGCATAATTATTATCTGAGGAAATAATGTATGTCGTATAATCAGATATCATATCTACCTTGGCCTTTCTTTCACTGACAAGAAGGTTACTGAAACCGTTTTGATCGAGGTATTGCTGACCGTCGGTAAGAACATACCTTAAAAATGCAACTTCAGTTTTATCAGATGGCATATGAGCAGAGATGGAATATATATTGCTGAACAATGCCTTTGGATACTTTCCTATCCATACACCGCGCGAGAGAACATCGAGGTCATCATATATTGTTTCCATATAATCTATCCTCTCATTACCATTCCGGTCAATCGGCATCAAGCTGATACTCCCGTCAATTAACTGGTCTTTGAAATCCAGGACGTCAGCCAGCTTACACAGACCAATTGAATATGGATCATTATCTATGGCCGACATCAATGCACCGCCATCCTTTACTTTAATCCCTGTTATCTCTTCCCTGTCAATGCTGAACAGCTTTACCATCCCCGATTCCAATGTTTCGTCGGCAATCATATATATATTAACAGGTACATCCTTCCCGTTCCCTAAAAGCACACCCCAGCTTTCAGCTTCGCGACTACTTATCAGCCTTGCCAGATCCTCCAGCGAAATCCCCTTTTTATCTATCTGATCACGGAATGGATTTTCCGGATTGAAAAGCGGGACGATTACATCGCGGCCAACGATCATGTTCCAGGATGATCCGCTATATAATTCAGAATATTCACCGGAAATAAAGCCAAGAGCATTGCCCTTCCTATATTTATCAGCATCATTAATCCCGGTTACCTTTACCACATCGATTACAACTTCAGGATTCAGCATACAAAATCCTCCTGCCCAATCATTTGTCAGTTTATACAGGTCGGGGGAGCAAAAAACGCTTATTGAATCCCTCACAGTACGGCTTGTCTGGTTCTCTTCGCTGCCATAGCCCGGGATGCCAGGCATTAATAGCACTAATCCGATTAATAATAAGATTGGTTTTTTCATTGATGTCAGTTTATTGCTAATTTGTACTAAGGACTATTTTGCACAGATTGCTCTGCTATTTTTTTCTCAGGTTATCAATTGCTGAACTCCGATATTCAATTACAGTGCCAAATAAAAAACACCAACGCAATTAGTTGTATTATAAGGTTTTAGATTTTCTATGCTTAAAAAATAAACAGAACGAAGTGTTGAATTATTAAACATTGCTGATATCAGGATCACTTATAAGTCTGTATTCCTGCATATTAACGTATACTGTATATTTTCTATACATGTGTTTATTTTTTCAACACCAACTCGTATGTAGCTGTTATACTGACTGTTACAGCCGGTATTATATTATGTTTCTTACGATATCCGGCTAGCGGATACTATTTAATCTTAGTCATCCGGCATATTATTTATGCTCCTTTTTTATTTTTGATAGCTGTCATTATTTGTTAAAACAGTTTCCATTGAGCAACTTTATTACTATTATTGGAATCAGTTGACTACAAGGATAATTTCTGTGCTTATTTAACTTTTAAAAATACCCCAAGATGAATCCACGAGTAAGAATTATAATTTCATTGCTGATAATGACGCTCCCCATGACAGCGCAAATGCCTGAGAAACACGAATTCTCCACTGCAGGATTTTTTCAGATAAATAATGGCGGCAGGGAGGTTTATAACTTCAATGTCGGATGGCGCTTCCTGAAGGGATCAGCCGGCAATGCTGAACAGCCTGTTTTTGATGATTCCGGCTGGGATATTGTCAATACTCCTCACGGACTTGAATATCTTCCCGAGGAGGCAAGCGGTTGTATCAACTATCAGGGCGAGGCATGGTACCGCAAGCATTTCAAGATACCCGGTAATCTCAGTGGCATGAAGCTATTTATCAATTTCGAAGCCATAATGGGTAAGAGTAAGATCTGGGTAAACGGGAAACTGCTCAGGGAACATTTCGGAGGTTACCTGCCGGTTACTGTCGATATTACAGATGAAGCAAGGTATGGCGGGGAAGAGAATATTATTGCCGTATGGGCTGACAACAGCGACGATCCGGCTTACCCGCCGGGGAAACCACAGAGAGAACTTGATTTCACCTATTTCGGAGGAATATACCGCGATGTGTGGCTTTACGGAACGAATCCCGTTCATATTACTGATCCAAATTACTCTGGTGTTGTTGCCGGCGGAGGTGTATTTGTTCATTACGAGAACCTTTCGGAACAACAGGTTGATGTGGTTGTATCTACAGAAGTCATTAACGAAACCGGAAGAACATCACGGATAATGGTCCTGTCGTCAGTGATGGATGCCGACGGGGTAAAAAAGGGTAGTGCTGAGAATGCTGTTTCTGTAAGGGCTGATAACAAAGTGACAGTCACACAGAGGATCAGAATAAATAATCCTCATTTGTGGCACCCGGATGATCCCTATCTCAATTCACTGATCTCAGAGATTGTGATTAATAAGCAGACAATCGACGGATTTCGCACCAGGCTGGGAATACGTAAAATTGATTTCAGGGGACAGGATGGATTCTATCTTAACAATAAGCCATTTGGCGATAAGCTCATGGGAGCCAACAGACACCAGGATTATGCATACATAGGCAATGCAATGACCAACTCACTGCACTGGCGCGACGTGAAAAAGCTCAGGAATGCCGGTATGCGTATAATACGTTCAGCTCATTATCCCCAGGATCCTTCATTTATGGATGCTTGCGATGAACTGGGAATGTTCATAATTGTTGCAACACCAGGATGGCAGTTCTGGAACAAGGATCCCGTATTTGAGGAAAGAGTATATGACGATATCAGGAACATGGTACGGCGCGACCGCAATCATCCAAGCGTTATCATGTGGGAACCTATCCTTAACGAGACAGGGTATCCCGAACCTTTTGCTGAGAACGTTCATAAAATTACCCACGAAGAATATCCTTTCCAGGGCTGCTTTACCGCGTGTGACAGAAGAGCCAGGGGATCACAATATTTTGATATAATGTATAATGGTGCCGCAGATACTACGGACAATACATATTTCGTCAGGGAATGGGGTGATAATGTCGATGACTGGTCATCACATAATTCAAACAGTCGTGCCCGCAGCTCCTGGGGTGAGAATGTCCAGATAATACAGGCTATCCACTACATGCGGCCTGAAGAAGCACGGTCGACAAGTATTGACCGGTTCTACTCGTTGCCACCTCAGGTAACCGGTGGTACCCTGTGGCATTCATTCGACCATAACCGCGGGTATCACCCCGATCCGTTCTACGGAGGGATAATGGATATTTTCCGCCAGCCAAAATATTCATATTACGGTTTCCAGAGTATGCGCGATCCTGCACTTAAGGTGCCAGGGATAGAAAACGGCCCTATGATATTTATTGCCAACGAGTTAACTCCATTCTCCAATGGTGATGTGTGGGTTTTTACGAATTGCGAGGAGGTTCATCTTTCCTTTCCGGGAAAAGAGACAAGAACTATTAAAATAAGTGACCTTGGAGCAAATATGCCACACCCGCCGGTGAAATTTGAAAATGTATATACCTGGTCAGATCTTCAAAGGATGGGACGGACACAGAATAAAATTCAGGCAAGTGTGATGGCCGAAGGACTTATCGGAGGCAAAGTCGTGGCTACTGCTGTCGTCGCACCGGCTAAAAGAGAAAGTAAACTGGTTCTGGAAGTGGATTTTGACGGAACACCTCTCGTTGCGGACGGATCTGATATTGTTACAGTTATTGCTAAACTGGTTGATCCAAATGGCAATGTTAAGCGCCTTGGTGAGGAAGAAGTGGTATTTGAAGTCTCAGGTGAAGGCAGCATGATAGCCGGGAATGAAACATGGGCAAATCCCAGGAGAGTGGAATGGGGCACAGCACCCTGTCTTATCCAGGCAAGCCCAAGACCCGGGGAAATAACAGTCATTGCTCACCCCCTGTATGAAGGTAT
>CAYQBZ010000337.1:0-4365 GCA_964415855.1 uncultured Rikenellaceae bacterium | reverse complement strand
AACAGTGATTATCAGAACATTCAGCTGTCCTGATGTCAGATTACCAAGGCTTCCCATTGTCCAGATTACATATGTTTTCAGTAATGATTCATTGCTGAAATATTGCATTATGGTCACGATTGCAGAAATACCACTTGAAAGCATGATCCCAAGGATAAGAATTGTCATAATATCCTTAACCCTCGCAGAAATGTACATAATTAACAGCATTACAATACCAGCTCCGGTCCATGCTGATGCAATAAGAATCCAGTTTCCGAATCCTTTCAGGCTGTCTGGTGACAGGGTTGCCGAGAATCCTAATATAACAAATGCAACGCCGAGACTTGCTCCTGAGCTAATACCCAGAACATATGGACCTGCCATTGGATTCCTGAAGATCGTCTGCATCTGTAATCCGCTTAAGGATAGTGCAACTCCCACTGTTAAAGCCGTTATTGCCTTGGGTAGCCTGAATTTAAGAATTATGGAATCCAGGCTGCTTCCCGTATTATTAAATATTGCGCCGAACACATCTGCAGGTTTAATGCTGACTGATCCAAGAAAAATATCTAGTATTAAGACAGCCAGCAGAATACATAGAAGTCCTGAAAAAATCATGATATGCTTTCTGTCCGGGCGCATATGCCGGTCAGTCAATCTGTGGTGAGCTGTATCCATTCTCCCGCATATTAATATATCTTCCTGTAATAAACCAGGTCGGTCCCGGAAAATAATCCAGGATGAAGAATTGAGGCGATATCTTTAAGAATTGTATGCGGAAAAACAGCACCGCTCTCCCAATAGTCATTTCCGCCTTTAGCCGTTATACGTTTGTTATTATTATACAAATTACCTTTCCTGAAACAGGGAAGACCAGCCAGACGCTTATCGACCAGTGTGATCTCCTTACCGGATGTAACAGTTCCTATATTGAGCCAGAAGTCAGCATTTACTGCATTTAAATAAACATTTTCAATACCGCAGGGCATCGATATATCAGAGTAAGTATTCTGCCATATATACTCTCCTCCCGCATCCTTAATCAATTTACTGATAAATGAATTTCCCGGAGAGATATACCATGTGTCCCTGAATGGGAGGCCCAGCATGACTTTAGGCCTGTCGGCCGTGTACCTTTGTACTGCTGATTTAATTTCATTATAATTATGAAGCTCTGCATTAAAGATGCTGTCTGCCTCATTCTCCTTACAATAGAGGGCGCCAAACACTTTGATCCATTCTGCTTTGCCCAGCGGATCAGTCTCAAGGTAATCTGCATTGAACATGATCTTAATTCCCATCTCTCCTATTTTACCGGGATATCCTGCTGACTCACTTCCTATGCCATACATCATTAGAAGATCGGGCGATAGTTTGACTATCAGTTCTTTGTTAAGACCGGCTTCGTATCCGATATCCTTTACCAGTCCTTCATCTATCCCGGGGCTCAGTTTGTCTGAATAAATCAAACCGGCACCGGATACTCCTGATATGGTAGCTTCCTCTCCCAGAGCCGTGATCATTGCGACATGGGTTGTTGAGGTGCAAATGATGCTTTTCAGTGGAACATATATCACCTGTGACGGATCCGATCCGGGAGGTGGTCCTCCTGAATTTCTCTTTACCAGGTAAAAGACCTGTGATACATTAGCAGCTCCCTGCCAGGGATTTATAATTGTAAGCCTGGTAATGCTATCCAGCCTGTTAATCGAAAACCTTTCAGCGAGTACTGCCGAATTCCCGGCTGATGGTACATCTGTTTTAATGTTCTTCTGCTCTATCCCGGGATTACACGATATAAGTATCATGAGAAGTACGATGCCCCCGTACTGGCAGTCCTTGTTAAAACGAATGTGTATGCGATCTGATAAAACCATCCAGTATCCGGATATTAATTGATCTTAAAGGTCATAGCGCCTGGTATAACTTCTGCCTTTTGTTCATCTATAAATGACCCATCCGCATTAAAATGGATCAGGAAGCCTTGTTGCTGATAATCAACTGCATCAGTTAGAAAAATGTCATTATGCTGAGGATCTACCGCCATCTTGTAGAAATAGTGTCCGGATTCTCCGATAAAAGGATCTGCGGGCAGTTCAGTATCATTTATATTCATCCTTTTTACACCACCTTCAAGATAATAAAGTGTCTCACCCTTGCCATCAATTTGCAGGCATGAAGGGGAATCCAGCTTATCAGGAAACACTATTCTCTTTACTATCGTATTGTTTAAGGTGTTAATGGCAATAAGTTCTGCAAAATTTTCCCGTGCCCAGCCACCATTACACAGGACCCATAACAGGTTATTTTTATCGAGCACCATGCTCTCAGGTTCCGCTCCTACTTCAACAGAATCGACTACCTCGTTTGTCAGGGTATTGACAATCATAACCTCAGTGCCTCCCACCCAGTTTGCAATAAATGCCTTTGAGCCGGTCACTACGATTGCTTCGGAGGAGCGTCTAAGATTTATGTACCCCGAAACTGAAAGGGCCGAAAGATCAATTATCGCGACAGAATCTGAATAAATGCTTGTCACATAAGCTGTGTTCATATTAACTGAACAGATATTACGGGGTGATACAAGTCCGTTAATCGTGGCCACGGAATGAAGATCTTGTCTTTCGGCAACCTCTATCTTTCCGGAGTTATTGACGACAATAAATATCTTATCATTAAAAATCGCGATTGAGTTAGGAACATCTCCAAGGGGCCTCCCGTTGATGGCCTGAAAAAGGTTATTGTAGATCGTTGTTGAATCATATGAATAAAATGAAAGGGAGCCGTTTCCCCAGGTGAAGTTCCCCTCATTCAGTATAAAAACACCATTCCCTTCAAGCCAGGCAGGAACAGTATCATCAGGTATTCTGGTACAGGAATATGAAACGATCAGAAGGGAAATAACGGTAAATACTTTATTCATTTGCGGATCATTTTATAAATTGAAGAAGGATATTCAATAAATAGGATCTTCCCGGCATTGGGTAATAAGCAATAGCCTGGTAATAAACATCGAACAGATTTTCAACTGTGAAACTGATATCCATCAGGCTGCCTTTTAACCTGAGTTTATAACCAGCCCGGATATTATTAAGGGAGTATCCTGGCAGGAATCTTGAATTATCAACTGATATATACCTACGTCCTGTTGTACCTGATATCCAGGATGAATACACATTACCATAGCTAATAAAAACAGATGCATTTACCTGGTTTTCCGGTATATACATCAGCTGAGTCCTGTATTCAGACGAACCGGGATCATTCTGGTTAACTGCGTATGCCCTGGTGAATGAGTATCCTGCAAGAAGCCTGGCATTAAAACGGTTTTCGTTGTAATCCACCGATACTTCAGATTCCAGTCCGCTTGAACATACATTCTGAATATTGTCGGCTGTCCAGTATGATAGTGGTCCCGGATGCCATTGGATCATATCCCTGATGTTATTCCGGAAAAGGGTAAGGTCATATCTTATTGAAAGAGGAGATATTATTTTCCGGTTCATCTCATATGTCATTTCATATGTCATGGCATATTCATTGTTCAGACCTGGATTACCACCGGGGTACCAGAACAAATCGTTCATGGATGGAGTCCTGGAATTTCTTGAGATGCTTGCTTTGAGAGTATAGTCTTTTTCTTTAAAAATGCTGAACTGGACACCGGCAGAAAAATCAGGGAGTAAGAAAATGTCATTATCGAGTATCTCACGTATCAGGATCATGCCTCCGAGTCTGCTATTACCCGGCCTTTCAATTGAGACAGTAAATGATGTTTTATTATGTGTTTCATACTGATCGTAATTATTGGACCTGACAGATTCCAATTCTTCATTAACAAGAAATCTGAGATCCATGTTCTCTCCTATTTTTCGTCCCGCTCCTGCTTTCAGTACCAGCGTCTTTGCAAGATTTCTCGATTCTATTGATGCCAGTTCGTTTGTATAATTTAACCTGTTAAATATCCAGGCTCCCGTAAATGAGTAGCTCGACCTTCCGCTCACCAAATCATAATTAACCATTGTCCGCAGCGCAATGTCCTGCTGACTTTCTCCGGTATTGATCTGGCCGGTCAGAATTGATGACGGCATTTGCCTGTCTGCAGACTGGTACCACATACGGGCCGATAGAATATTCCCGGCTCTCCTGTAGAATAATTCCTGTATGAATCCATACTGGCCCACCTGGCTGTTCCTTCTTGTTTCCCATACCGGTACGGCACCTGCATCAGAATTCAGATACCTGAAATCATTCTTTGCTGACTGGAAAAATGCTTTTGTTACAGACTGAAAATTGAAATTACCGCCTTTTGCCTTTAACAGTCCTCCATAGCGTCCATAGCTACCGGCATCGGGACTTACCTTTATAATGGTTTCATCGCTC
>CAYQBZ010000336.1:0-4381 GCA_964415855.1 uncultured Rikenellaceae bacterium | reverse complement strand
TTTATACCTCCGACCAGGGTTTCTACCTGGGGGAACACGGGTGGTTCGATAAGAGATGGATGTTTGAACAATCGTACAGAACACCACTGCTTGTTAACTGGCCGGATGTAACAGAACCTGGAAGCGTGAATAACGACATGGTTTCAAATATAGATCTTGCCGAGACATTTCTTGATATAGCCGGGATAGCTGTACCGGCAGACATGCAGGGCAGGAGCATGGTGCCCGTGTTGGAAGGGAAAACGCCCGCTGACTGGAGAAAAGAGCATTATTATCACTATTATGAATATCCCGGTTCGCATATGGTTAAACGTCACTACGGAATGAGTACCGACAGATACAAGCTCATTCATTATTATTATGATATAGATGAATGGGAACTCTATGATTTTCGCGAAGATCCACAGGAAATGAGGAATGTATATAATGATCCTGCATACTCAAATGTAAAAGAAGACCTTCATAAGCGCCTTGAGCTCCTGATGAAGAAATTCAATGACAGCGATTCACTTGCACTGTCTTTCCTGCCTGCTCAGCAGTAGGTCCCAAGACTGGCATCAGGCTGGCTTTTTTCATATTTTTTGCCTATCTTTATTGCAAATTATTCAGGTGCAAAATTACGCCATTACGACATTGCACCTTTGTGCCGTTTTATAGATTAAGAAGATGATTTAACTGAAGAGAGAGATTTATAATGAGTAATAATACTATATTCTACAAACCCAGGAAACATAGCAGCATCGAACTATGGAAGGATGTAAGTGATAAGCAATGGAATGATCCTGACTGGCAAATAAAGAATTCAGTAAGAAATGTTGAACAGCTGAAAAAAATAATAAAATTATCCGGTCACCAGGTAAAAGAAATTGACAGAACATTAAAAACACTAAGGAGAGAGGGGAAGGAACCTTTGCGCATTACTCCGTATTACGCATCCCTTATGCAGGAAGATCCTTTCAGTCCGGTGCTAATGCAGGGTGAAAAGGAGAGGAAGCGTCTTGATCCAATATTCTGGCAATGCGTACCTACACCTGCCAATCTCCTGTTTCCCGATACCGGCGCTGAAGCAGCGATGGCTGAAGACCAGAGAAGCTATGGAGCAGCATACCAGAGATATCCAAACAGGCTCGCCCTTTTCGTTGCCAAAAACACAAGCTGTGCATCATATTGTGTTCACTGCCAGAGGGCAAAATCACTCGATGAAACTGCTGAAGTAAGCTCCAGAGAGATAAACAAGGGATTATTCTATATAGCGTATAACAGTAACATAAATGAAGTACTTGTAACAGGTGGTGACGCATTGATGGTAACCAGGGAACGTCTCCGATACATACTTGAAGAACTGAGCAGAATACCACATCTTCGCGTGATAAGGATAGCAACACGTGTACCTGTGGTATTACCGATGAAAATAACTGATGAATTGCTGGAATTAATTTCTGTATCTGCAAATAAATATAATTCCGGCGTTGATAAGTATGTTTATTTTATGACGCATATAAATCATCATCATGAGATCACTGAAGATCTGGCCGGAGCAGTTAAGAAGATCCTCAATCACGGATTTACGATAAGGAACCAGACTGTCCTGCTAAACCATGTGAATGATTACTATAAGACCCTGGCTGAGACATTCAGAAAGATGCTCTGGATCGGTATTCATCCTTATTACCTGTTGCAATGCCATAAAGAAAAAGGTATCGTTCATTTTATCACTCCCGTACAGATCGGACAGATATATATGAAGCATCTTCAGGGCTGGATGTCGGGAATTACAGTTCCGAGATATGCGGTAAACATCGAAGGAGGTGGAGGGAAGATACTGCTGATGCCATCAGGACATGATACATTGCATGCCGGCACAAATCTCGAGAATAAAATCTCCGAAAGCTTTGCAACAGTTACTACATGGGATGGAAAGGAACTCAGACGCTATGAGGCTCTGGGAAGGGCCAGGAGGGACGAATTTGAGGAAGCTGTAAAGATTATGGATGAATTCATAGGAAGGAAGGGTGTATTTCTTCCCAAGGTAATATTGGTAGATGATAATGGGAAACATGTTGAAACTACCAACAGGACAAATCTTCCAAAACTTGAAAAATTTAAAAAAGCTGCACTGTTGGGATATAAGCTTTTCAGGGAAGACATGCCTTTAACCAATCCGGCAGATATAGGCGAAGAACTTGAAAGCCAGTTCTCGCTGTCAAAATATAACAAGTTGACCAGTTAGTTGTCAGAGCAGGAAAATGTCCCAGGAACAGGGATTTGGGGTAAACAGCAGGGATGAACCCTTCCAGATTCTGACTTTTATCATTCATTATAATCCCTGATTCACTATTTTTACATTCTTTATTTTAATGGCCTGACCGTAAATGAAAAGATATTTACCTCTGTTTATTGCAGTACCTTTAACAATAGCATGCAGCAGTAAAAATACCTTGAGAAATTCAGATCCTTTATCAGAAAACATTCAATTTGCTGACACCTCAGATATGACAAACAATTTTTATGATAATACTGAGACCATCTCCTTGCCTGTTCATGATTTAATAATAGAAGGAGAGGTTTCTAATCCTGGAGCGGCGGATTTCAGTAAACTTCCCAAACGATCTTTAATTGTAAAAGAGGCGTTATTGTACGGGGCAGACAGCAACCGGTTTACCGGAGCTTTCCGGTACGATGGCTACTCACTTATGGATATTCTTGATAACACAATTGTAAAAAAGAATAATGCGGATGAATTTCAACCTAACATTGACCTGTTTGTTGAGGTGGAAAATGCGTCCGGTGATAAGGTGGTGTTCAGCTGGGGCGAGATCTTCTATCCTGACAATCTTCACAATATAATGATAGCAACAGATGTTGCCCGTATTGTACCGTCAAAAACCGGTGAATTATGGGATCTGCCCCGGTCCTGCAGGATTGTTGCAGGCAATGATCTCATAACTGAGAGGAACATTTCAGATCCCGTGAGGATAGTGATAAGATCATATCCCGGATCCTTTAAAACTGTGAAAGGGACATACCCGTTATATTCAGATTCATTTACTCTATTTTCCGGGAACGAAAAACTGGAGCAGATAGCAGATATTCCGGACGGCCTGACTTTATTAACTTACAACACCATATTCTATGGCAGGGGCAGAGGAATTCACAGCACTTCACCCTTTAAGGGAATCCTGCTCAAAGAGTTGATTGAAAAATACTATCCTTTCACTAGGGAAAACCTGAGGACAGGGATATTCTGTTTTCTTGCAAAAGACGGCTACAGGATAGCTGTATCATATTCAGAGCTTTTGAACAGGAATGACCAGCAGGAATTCCTGCTGGTAAAAACCGGAGCTGACGAAGATGGCGGCTTGTTCCGGATTTTCCCTGCAAGTGATTTCTTCTCCGACAGAGCCCTGAAGTCTTTGAGTGAAGTTCACTTCCATAATTAAAGATGCTACCCGGCGTTCTGAGTTGTGAGTTGTGAGTCGTGAGTTGTGAGTCTTTAGCCCGGTATCAGTTCCTGATCTTCATGCCTGATATAAAGGATTTCCAATACAGCAGTTCTTGAACTTCTTCCCGCTGCCGCATGGACATGGATCGTTTCTTTCCGGCAGAACGGGTTTTACAACCTGGTTATCCTTGTTCCTTATCCATTGCATAACATTCGCAGGTGCCCTCTTATTCTTCAGTTCCTTAGCCATGTATTCCATAAATGGTTCAACGTGATGGAAGAACATTTTGTAACCCTCGCATAAGTAGTTCAATCCTGGTTTGCCATCCGGAGTATTGATAAACCTGTGTTTCGGACATTCCCCATGACATGCATACCTCACCTCACACCGGAGGCAATACCCGGGCAGTTTATTGCGCTTGTCAATACCGAAGTCGAACTGCTGCTGCGACTTAACCATGTCGATCATAGGCACCTCTTCGATATTTCCCAGGAAGTATTCAGGGTAGACAAAATGATCGCAAGAGAAAAGATCACCGTTATGTTCCATTACAAGTGCATCTCCGCAGGTTTCTGAAAACACACATAATCCGGGCATCTCACCCACATAGTTTGCAAGAGTGGTATCAAATATCTGTACAAAATATTTTGCCACATCATTGCGAACCCACTCATCAAATATTGTGATCAGAAAATTACCAAAATCCCTGGCATCAACGGACCATTCGGTAACGGAAGCATCCTGTCCATAAACCGGAGCCACAAGATTTAGACTCTCATGGTCGGGATGGTTTGCCACTCTTTCCACGACAGGAAGAAACTGGATAAAACCGCTTCCAATCCGCTTAAGGAACCTGTAAGTCTCTGCTGCAAAGCGGGAGTTATACCGGTTAACAACACTAAGAGTGTTAAATTCAACCTTGTTCTTATGAAGAAGTT
>CAYQBZ010000335.1:4169-4381 GCA_964415855.1 uncultured Rikenellaceae bacterium | reverse complement strand
TGGATCTTGAAATTTATCACTACAAACATGATCGATGTGCTGCATGTACATGATCTCTACATGGCACGTGCATCACATAATGCTGTAATGCGTTCTGGCAGGGATATCCCTCTGATACTTGACCTTCACGAAAATTATCCCTACACAATAACAACCTATAACTGGACGAAAGGATCTGTAAGAAAATTACTGTCCCGGCCACATGTATGGGC
>CAYQBZ010000335.1:0-4159 GCA_964415855.1 uncultured Rikenellaceae bacterium | reverse complement strand
AGTTATGCTGACAGGATCATTGTCCTCAGCCCGGATTACAAGAGTTATCTGGCAGACCATTACCCGGAATTCCCCTTAGAGAGATACTCAGTCCTGCCAAATGTTCCCGATCTCTCAAAAACAGCATGCGACAGTCCCTCCACAGCAGACAATCCGTTTCAGAATGACTTCCCGGTAATATTCTATTATGGCGTTATTGCAGAAAGAAGGGGCGTGTTTGATGCCATTGATGTTTTTACCGGCCTTGTAAAAGAGAACTTCAGGGTAAACCTGCTCTTTATCGGTCCGGTTGACAGGAAAGACTACCCGAAATTCATGGGAAGATTAAATGCGGAGATCCTGAGCGGACGGATACATCATATACCCTGGATAGATTCATCAGAATTGCCCGCATATCTTAATTTAGCCGGTATCTGTATAGCACCTTTTCATAAGAATCCCCAGCATGAATCGGGTATAGCCAACAAAATATATGAATATATGCTTGGCAGGAAACCTGTAGTGGCATCTGCCTGCAAACCACAAAAAGAGCTTATTGAAAAATACGGCTGCGGATTGATCTTCGAAGATCTGGACGGATTCAGGGAAGCAGTCATCAAACTTCTGGAAAACAGTGATTTAAGAACCAGGATGGGAGAAAACGGACATAAAGCAATAGTGAAAGAACATAATTCAGAGGCAATCAAGGAAGAATTACAACAATTGTACAGAAAAATTGAAGACGCCCAATGATATCAAATGAGCACAAGTTGAATTTTTCCCATTTTATCATTACTCAATTTAATCTGAGGAATTTTCCAAAATCAGATTTTGATGATTACGACAGCTGGATAGTATGGACGAGGAACAGGATCGGATTATTCAGGGAATATTGCTTGCCATCGGTGCTAAACCAAAGCTGTAAATCGTTTAAATGGCTTATCTATCTTGATAGTGAAACCCCTGAAGAATTTAAAATATTTCTTAATGAATTGGATTCCTATCCTGGTATTGAAATCTGCTATTCCAGGGGAATCGGGGATTTTAATTCAAACTATATTGAGGAGGTAAAAAAGAGAGCCGCAAGCCGTCCGGGATGGATCATCACAACACGGATAGATAACGATGACTGCCTTCACAGGGATGCAGTTGAAACAATACAAAAGCATTTCGTAGAAAGAAACAATTACCTGATCTCCCTTGCATCAGGATATATTTTAAATATCAGTGACAGGACCTTGTCTCATTATTTCTACCCGATGTCGCCTTTCATAAGCTTAATAGAAGATACAAATGAGGATGTTAAAGGTGTCTTTTATAAAGGACATACCAGATGGGATAATCTTCGGCTCTTCATCTTTAAAGAGATCTGGTTTGAATATTTCTATACGAAAGCAAGAAGATCCCGGTTCATCTTAAAGAAACCAATGTGGATACAGACTTTCCATGATAAAAATGTAAGTAACAGCTTTTACAGGGGATTCCCGGTTCTTAAGGAAAAGAACCTTAACGACTTCTCAATTAATTTTACGACCAGCAGGCTACCTCTGAAAGTAATCGGCAGGTATTATAGTTATGTAACATGGAAAAGATATCTTAAAAGCCTGATAATTAAAATTATAATAAAGAAATGATTGAATAATGAAGAACCCGGGACCCTTTGTCAGGGAAAGATTTCCCAGAGTATACTTTTTTCTGGTTGCAATCATCAATGCATTCATAAGGATCAGCAGACCATATTCAATTTACATAACCGACAGCCTCGGTGGTAGTTTTAAAAGTTATCTTAATAATCCGGATAAGAGTAGCAGGATCTCCGATCTGAAAAGAAATCTCGACGAGGAATCAATAAGTACAATTAATACAATGATTGAAAGGTTCCTGAAATATCCTGATGAGAAGGATAAACTTAAAACCGGCAGATATAAGGAAATTTTAGGCGGATTATTACCTGCTGAAACGGATCAGACGAGGAAGTTTGTTCAGCAGAAATTAAGGGTGTATAAGAAAAATTTTAAGCTTCTTTCCGGACATATTGAAGAATCTGTATTCTACTATAACCATGGACTGATCTTACTCCCCGGGGAGGTTATAAAATACATAGAAGACAACGATTTTATTGATGCCGGCGCCTTCATTGGCGATTCTGCCATAGCATTAAGGGACTATCATTACAGGAAAATATACTCATTTGAAATTTCTCAGAAATCTATAGAAAGATACCGGCACAATATGAAGTCGTATAATATAAGCACGGATAAATTTGAAATTATAAATGCAATCATCTCGGCGGATGAAGATCAGCCTCCAGCAGATTTTGCGGATACAGGTTCTTCAGGACTATCATTATTAAGGAAATCAGGGAAATACGATTTTATAACGGTTGAACAAAAATCTCTGGATTACCTGGTTGATAAACATAAGATAACTCCCCGCTTCATAAAAGCTGATATAGAAGGCAATGGACTGGATTTTGTAAGAGGCACAAAAATGACGCTTTTAAAATACCGTCCTGTGCTATCGATAGCTATATATCATAATCCGTATGAGTTTTTTGAAGTTAAACCCTTGCTAGAGGAATTACTTGATAATTATGTCTTCCTTATCCGTAAATTAACATCCGGGGTAAAGAATAATAATTGCCATTCAGAAGTTGTACTGCTGGGATATCCGGCAGAAATCATAAAGAGCCCTGGTTACAATGAAAATAGTAAAGCTAAATAGTATCTTCGCAGTGATTTAAAATAAGATACCTATTAAATTCACGGATGGTGTTTTGAAGATTTATCCTCAGTAAAGGCTATGCTGAACTCAATAAAACTCTCTTTTAAGGATACCCTTGTTTACGGACTGGGAAACATAGCGGTAAAAATTGTCGGATTAATTTTAATACCTGTATATACCGATCCGAAGTTTTTCTCCATTGATGAATTCGGTGTGCTCGGGGTCCTTGAAATAACCGGTCTGCTCTTAACCGCTTTACTGGCATCCGCGCTGCCACAGAGCCTTGCCAGGTGGTTCTGGGATAAGGAATATAAGGACAACCAGAAAGGTATTTTCTTCATGACCTTTGCAACACAGGTAATAGTGTCCGTATTATTCTGCATGTTGCTGATCCCGCTTTCCGGTTCGCTGTCGCAGGTTTTATTTTCAAAACCTGACTGGGGAAGGGTAATATCGCTTGTGATCCTGGCCTCGGGTATCCAGGCCGTGAATAATATCGTAAATGCCCTTATGAGGCTCCAGTCCAGATCACTTCTTTACACTATATCCAACCTGCTGAAGCTCACAACAGTATTATCGCTTACCCTTTATTTAATTATCTTCAGGAAGATGGGTCTTGAAGGCATTTACCTTGCCCAGGTGACGGGTAATTCGTTAACTGCCCTGATCCTGTTGGGATATACAATCAGGAACTCAAAAATCTATTTCAACAGGACGGTGTTTAAGTCAATGAATGTTTACGGATTCCCATTGTTCCTGGCCAATGTTTCTGCTGTGGTCCTTAATGTAATAGACAGGTATTCCCTAAATTCCCTGACAACCCTTAAGCTTGTTGCCTTGTATATACTTGCTTCAAAGATCACAAGTGTCCTTAAGCTGGCAATTGTTGATTCAATGAAGCTTGCCCTTGTCCCGATGATGCTGAAACGAATGGATTCGCCCGACGTCGGGAGATTTTATTCAAAAGTGCTGCTTTATTCATCTTATGTCCTGATGTTCGCAATAATCGGTGTGTCATTGTTTTCACTTGAAGTGATTAAGCTAATTGCAAAATCAACCGAATTCTGGCAGGCAGTTGCTATCATACCCGTTTTATCATTATCCGTCTTCTTTGTCAGCATGAAAGATTTTACGGTCTACGGGCTGCACATCGCCAAAAAGACACGGATAATAGGTTCTATTGTTGTGTTTGCCACAATATTAAGCCTTGTCCTCAACATACTCCTAATACCTGTCTGGGATATCACCGGTGCAGCCGTGGCAACCCTGGTATCTCAGATCATTTACTGGTATGCTGTCCATCATTATTCCCAGAGAGCATTTTATGTTCCCTATGAGATCAGGAAAATTGTCTTACTACTGGTTACAGGGTCGGTCATTTCTTTTTCCGGATTATTAATAAACGGGATGGACTTTCTCCCCAGGCTGCTTATAAAAACAGGATTCCTTGCCAGTT
>CAYQBZ010000334.1:0-4402 GCA_964415855.1 uncultured Rikenellaceae bacterium | reverse complement strand
ATGGTCTTCCTTCTCCGCCATACGGAATACAGGTACCTGATAGGACCTGTTAGCATCAGCAATGACTTTTCAAAGTTCTCAAAAAGCCTGATAGTATCTTTCATCAGGAAATACTTTATTGATGAGGAGCTTGCAGGATTCGTAGAGCCACGAAAGGACTTTATAGTAAAACCGGATAAAGCTATTGACAGTAATATTTTTATCGATACATCGGAAAGGGATATTAATAAGATTGAAAAGGTAATTATGGATGTTGAGCCGGGATACAGGTTACCCGTCCTTCTGAAAAAATACCTGGAGATAAACGGCAGGATAATAGCTTTCAATATTGATCCCAAGTTCAATTTCTGCCTTGACGGGCTATTGATCCTCGACCTTTATAATACTCCTCCCGAGTTCATTAAAGGCTTGTCGAGGGAGCTGAATGATCCTTCTATCCTTGACAGGTTCATTAAACAATAAGGACATTGCATGCAAGGTCCTTATAATGTATATAATGTTAAAGCTTGTGTTAATAGAATTTATATCGTTTGTCAACAATATCAGCACCCTGGCGCAGAGCTTCATATGCTTCATAGTTGCCTCTCATCTGGAAGGTGGAGGTAAGCCTTTCCTGCAACAACCTGATATCTTCATTTTCAGCTTTTGTGACAGAGTTTGCAACCAGCATGTAAACGCCATTTGATCCCTTTACAGGACCGGATACAACACCTTCAGGCGCAACGGAAGCAGCTGCAATAAGAGCAGGTTCCGTTCCCGCACCGGGTACAGTGTACGATCTGAAATTTATCTGAGTGGCCTCCTGTACGGTCAGACCCATCGAACGGGCAATATCATCAATTGTACTGCCTGTTCCGTTGTGACTGTTGAATTCGGAAGCAAGCATATCAGCCTTCTTTTCTTTGATAAGTATGAACCTTATATCATTTTCAACATCGGCAACAGGTGCAATTCCTTCATCCTGTACCCTGGTGCAATAAGCAACCACATATTTATCCGAAATCTCAAATACGGCCTGCTGATTGTTGTCCAGAATGATCTTCCCTTCTTCAGCCTGGAATAAAGAAATTATAAGTGACCTGGGATTATCGAGTCCAGGCAATGTCTTTTGCTGAGGCGGCACGTCATTTGCCACTCTTTTGTTAAGACCCTGTTCGGCAACCGAACTGTTGAATTTTGCATAAGTGTCGTTCGTTCCGGCAAACTGGCTTGCTTCACTATACACTTTCTGGATTGTTACAGAACCGGGGATTATTTTACGGTCTATAATACCTATATTATACTTCCTGGTATCTTTCGACTGTGCAAGGATCTCAATAATATGGATGCCAAAAGTTGTTTCGGCTATTTTTATATCACCTTTTTTGCCGGAGAAACATGCATTGTTAAATGGGACCACCATCCTTCCTTCCGGGAACCATCCCAGATCACCACCGATCTGCGATGAGCCCTGATCGTCAGAATTGGTAAGCGCGAGCGTTTCGAAGGAGACACCTGATTTAATAAGATTAACAAGACTGTCTGCCAGATTTCTGGCATCTGCCAATGACCTTGATTCGTTGGGCGACAATAATATATGGCGCACATGTACCGAATCAGGCCTGTTCGCAACAGCAATCAGCCTGGCAATTTTAAATGAACCATCCTCTTCGTAAGGACCGAAAACCTCATTAAGGTTCTCCTTCTTCACAAAATCCTTTAGGGTATCAGGTACCATACTTATCGGGGTGAAGAAACCGACGTAACGTGAGTCGGCAGTGAGGTTTATGAACTCAACCGGATTCGGCGCGGTGGCAAATTCTTCCTTTGTATTATTTATCCATTGTTCAGTCTGGTCAATATCGTCCTCTGACGGGATTATATCAAAGGTAACATACTCGATATCTCTTAAAGCATTTCTTTTAAAGTTCTGCTTGTGTTTTGCATAATAGGTATGGATGTCGCTTTCCGATACGCTAACTGAAGAGTCGGATACTGAAGCAAAATTCTTCAGGATATAACTGAAATCGACCGTATTCATAGCTAGATTTTCATCAAACTCTGCCTGTTTGGATGTTACATAAAGCCCTTTTGATACAAGGTTGTTGTATTTTACGTTCATCCTGTCGTTCACAATCTCATTTTCAAAGAACAACCAGTATTTCTTTGCTGTTTCATCAACCTCGGTCTGTTTCAGAAAGTTAACCAGGAAGGATTTGTTGAATATTCCGGTCTGCTGGTCCGTAAATAGTTGCTGCACTATCATATGAGGATTATTACCAAGGACCAGTTCTTCAACCTCTTCGGTACTTACACCAATGCCAAGCTTCTTATATTGTGAATCCAGTATCTTTTCCCTGACCATCTGCTGCCATGTCTGATCCCTTAAAGTCTCAGTTGTAGCCTGGTCAATATCAGTCCTGCCCGACAGTTTATATATCTCGATGAGATTCTGAATTCTGAGTTCATAGTCCTGGTAGGATATTTTCTCGCCGTCTATTTCGCCTATTTCGTAATATTTCCTTGCCTGTATACGCTGTCCCCTGCCTTTTCCGAAGAAGTCGCTCACCACAAATAATAAAAGTGAAAGACCAATTACTCCTGCAACTAATACTCCTGCTCTTTCGCGTAAAAATTGAAGTGCTGACATGTAATATATTCTTTAATAATTAATATGAACCTGATTTTTATACAGGCGACAAATATAACAAATTTTCATTAAAACTCCGGCGGCGTACTATTTTGTCAGGACCCAGGTAAATACTGCTCTTTTAGCATCTTATTTTTAATACATAAAGTAACAAGTCCTTCATATTTATTGCTGAATTAATGATAATTCGTATATTTTGCGTGGAAATAGTGAAAAAAATCAAGGTAATTTATTAGGATGGCCCATGTCTAAAAATTTAAGAGGTCTTTCAGAAAGAAAAGGTATTGAATCGGGCCTTTTTGAGGACATTAAGAAGGTGAAGCCATATTCTTCCGGTAACAGGGATAATTTTACACGTGAATTATCGGATAAGTACCTGGTGGGGAAATCTACTATCCTTGGGGCAGGTTCATTTTACGATTTCCTGGGTGAGGAGTACGGGCAAAAAAAAGTCTTTATATGCGATGGCTCCGCATGTCTTACATCCGGTAAGCAGGATGAGCTGAAAGAAGCATTAAGAGTTTTTTTCAGTGAAGAAGAGATAGGTACCGTAACATGTCTTGGGCACTGCCATACAAATTATGCGTTCATGTTTAATAATGCAACATATTCCCTGGCTAACCTGCGGGAACTTGAAGAGGTGCTGCAGTCGGGTCAGCCACATGGATCAACTATTTACACGGGCACAAACGCAGAGAATCCTGTGTTTATATGCAGTGACGATACGTTTGATTATCATGAACTGATACGGAAATGTGCAAAGGACATTAAGGGTGCTCTGGGAGAGATCGGGCAATCGGCGCTTCGTGGCAGGGGTGGTGCCGGCTTCCCTTTTCATATTAAGCTGGGGACGACAAGGAATGCTCCTGCTGATGAGAAATATATCGTATGCAATGCTGACGAAGGCGATCCAGGGGCCTTCTCAGATAAATGGTTGCTGGAGGAGAGGCCCTATCTTATCCTGTCGGGTATGATCCTTTCGGGCATGATCGCCGGTGCGGAGACCGGAGTAATATATATAAGAGGGGAATATCCCGAATCCGTAAAAAGCGTCCTGCAGGCTGTCAGGCGGTTTGAGAAGGAGAATCTTGCCGGTGACAATATTGCAGGTACCGGTTACAGCTTCAGGTTTCATGTTGCTGAGGGTGCTGGAGCTTATATATGCGGTGAGGAGACATCGCTGCTTAACTCACTCGAAGGATTACGACCGGAAGTAAGGACGAGGCCACCCTTCCCTGCAAGCTACGGACTTTTTGGAAAACCAACACTTCTCAGTAATGTTGAGACATTTGCAAATCTAAGCTATATCCTGCGGGAAGGAGGTTCTTCTTATGCTGCTCTAGGAACTCCTTCATCAACAGGTACAAAACTTATTTCTCTCGACGGGGCATTTCATAAGCCCGGAGTATACGAAATGAAAATGGGCACACCAATGGCTTTTATCTTTGATGAGATTGGCGGGGGGACAAGATATCCCGTAAAAGCATACCAGATAGGTGGTCCTCTTGGTGGTATTATACCGGCTGGAAGAGTGCATGATATTAACCTCGATTTTGAGTCATTCAGTGCTGCAGGATACCTGCTGGGACATGCGGGAGTTGTTTCAATACCGGAATCTTTCCCTATGATCTCATATCTGCTGCATCTTTTTGAATTCACTGCGAAAGAATCTTGCGGGAAGTGCTTTCCCTGCAGGATCGGTTGCGAGCGTGGTTCCGAATTGTTGCGGGGAGCTATTGAGTAGGAAAAGAGTATTGACATGGAGCTCTTCAG
>CAYQBZ010000333.1:0-4408 GCA_964415855.1 uncultured Rikenellaceae bacterium | reverse complement strand
TTATAGACATTTACTTAGATTTAATAATATCTGATGCTATCTTTCTTGCAATATCGTAATTAGATGCGAAAATAAAGTGAAATATTGGACAATTTTTAGAATTTGTTAATACGAGTGGTTTGTCTGTAACATATTTCCAAACTGTTTTCAATTGTTTTGTATAAATCTCAATAATTTTAGGAATTGGATCACTGATTTTGTTAACAAACTCAACCTCACCAAATAAAGAGGATCTTTTTCCTGTCTTGTAAAAAATCTCCTCTATTTCTGTTTTGGGAAGGCCAAAGAACTTTTCCAATTTATCGATCTGCTTAAGCTCCATTTTTTTATCAAGAAGTCTGTTTATTGCAACCCCAGAAGGAACTAATATCCAAATATCAGAACGAGTGTCTTTAAGTTGACTAATGGACTCCCAATTAATCTGCATTCCAAAGGGATCTAGCAGTACTAATGATGCAAAATTCTTTCCTCGTTTTATTGCTTTTGCAAGCAAAGAAAGTTGGTCATTGCAGTCATCCAGTCTAATATTCACACGTTTATTTAAGTCATGTGGAAGTGAATCTTTTATTTTGTTGAGTTCAGATATGTATTCCTTATTCTTATCAATAAAATAGTAGTAATCAAACTGATTCTCATCTGATAATTCTAATATTCTTGAAACGGAACCTTGGTATAAATTATAATCGTCATCATCAAAGAACCCCTTGGGTCTTGATCCACATTTGTTATTTTCTGTATCTATTTCGCCACACCCAGCAAATCCATCGAAGTATATGGTTTTCCAGCCATATCTACCTTTTACTTTGTTTAAAATGGTAGTGTAAGCTTTTACGTAATTTATGAATGCATCAAGCTTCTTTTTTGTCCAGATACCACCGAAGTTTTTCATTTTATATTTAGTTAGTCATAAAGTTTTCTAGAGGTTGCTCCGCGTTTAGCATAAATAGTTTATAGAATCAACTAATAATCAAAGTTACAAAGTATTTTGAGTCCCGGTTGTCAGGTTTAATTATGCCTTTTCAGTTAGCATTTGGGCCATTTTCATGCATTACGTAATTGTCATGCTATTTGTAAATTGTCCCAGTAGATAGCCAAGGCCTGAATGCTAACTCGTTTATAGTGTTATAAAATTGCAGAAAGTGTACAAAACCTGGTCGTTTGTAACAGGTTAAATAATAGTCCCTTAAATTCTACTAATGCAAAGCACAGTCAGTCACATATAGGATACATGCCATTCAATTGGTTAATAGTATGTTACCTTGCTTATGCCCGACTTTCACCTTCAACAATCAATCGAAGTTAAACAAAATTTTTCTACCTGATTAGTGTACTAACAAAATTGAGTGAAATTTTATTTCTGAGGCAAAATAACTTTATCTGTACGGTCAATGTATATTATTATGGGTAGGTGTTCCAATTTCAAAGTAGAATTTGAGGACTCGCCCCCCATAACCTTGTAATTATAATAATGTCTCACCGAATCTAAATTAGTATATCTTAAATAATTACTTTTTTGTATTGGGCAGAATCTGCAAATTACTACTAATTATGTTCGTTTGTCGCGCGGACAAATTACACACTAAGTGCAAATTACAATCAGCCGGGCACTTATATTTACTGTATTCAAATTATTCTGTAGTTATGATGAGTTCCTTTCCTTCCTGCAGCTGCTGGTGCGTGATAAAGTAACCTTCCACCGGTTTATTGTCATATGCAACACTGGCAATCTTCTGACTGTCACCTTTTTTTATGATGGTAAAGGGTTTGCCATCCAGGTCGAATGTCACCTTGTCAAATAGTGGAACTGAAACGATGTATTCCGGGTCGGCAGGGGAATACGTGTACAAACCAATGGCATTGAACACATACCATGCAGACATTTCGCCGGCATCGTCCATACCTGCGTAGGCTAGTTTTTCGGCCCCCATTCCATAATAATGGTTCATAATGCTGTCAAGTACAACCTGTGCTTTTTCCTGCCTGCCAATGAAGTAATAAGTATACGGAATGCTGTGACCGGGCTGATTACCATGGCAGTAGTTACCGATAAAGCCTGTCAGGTTAGCTACTTCATAGCCTCTGTACGGTTCAGAGAAAAGTGAGTCCAGCTTATCCTCCACAGCCTTGTTACCAGGATAAAGCTTAATCATTCCTTCTGGGTCGTGAGGAGCAAAGAACAATGCATTCCAGGCATTAGCTTCTCTATACATATATTGATAATAAGGATAATAAGGATCGAAATCTTCAATCCAGCTGCCATCATCTATGCGACCTCGCCAAAACCCGGTACCCGGGTCGAATACTTTCTTGTAGTTATCAGAACGTTCCATCAAGATCTTGTAATTCTTTTCATCACCAAGTTCTTTTGCTATCAGAGCTGTCGCATAGTCGTCATATGCATATTCCACCGTTTTGGTTACGGCTCCCTTATATTCGTCCCAGAAAGGCACATTTACAGTATCCTTCTCTGCAATCCAGCTCCTTTTCAAATATTCATCCAGATAAGGTCTGCCTCCTCTTCCGGGTACAAAAGCATTCTTCAGTAACAACTGGTAGGCACGGTTAAGATCGAAGTCCTTTAATCCACGTAAGTAGCTGCCGGATACAAACGCTGATGCATGGTCGCCGTGGAAGAATGTGGGCATATAGCCACCTCGTTTCTCTCCCTTGTCGATAATGGATTTTATCACATCAATGGCTACATCCGGCGAGATCATTCCCAGCAGGATCAGCTTATTGCGGTAAGTATCCCAAAACGAGGGGTCGGTATATTTATGAAAACCGTTGTTTACCACCTGCCCCTGTTCGTCTGTATATTCAAAATTGACATCACTGCGCAAAGCCGGCCATAAGAACGAACGATACAGGCAGGAGTAGAACAGACCTTTTTCCCGTTCTGTGCCCCCCTCAACGGTAATTTTGCTCAGCAGCTTCTCCCAGGTGGCGTTGGCTTCATTTTGTACCTGCGCAAAACTCTTATCCAGCATTTCCGCCTCCAGGTTCATCTTTGCATTCTCCACACTTACAAAAGAGAATCCTATTTTCAATTCCAGCGGTTTACTGTCCGTGCTGTTGGCAAAGTGTACAATAGCCACTTCATTTCGTTCATCTTCCTTAACCTGTTCAATATCGTCAACCGGGTAATTCGAAACGGCGCAGTAGTATATTTTCCCTTCACCACTTTGCATACCGGTGAAGGTGTGGTCATCAGCTCTTTGAATATCCCATTCCCTTACGTTATTGTTGGAACGTTTCACATTCACGAGTAATGCCTTATCATCATTTTCCCGGAAAGTATATTTATGAAAAGCACAATGCAGCGTGGAGGTAAGTTCCGCATTAATGCCGTATCTGTTCAAATACACCTGATAGTAACCAGGCCGGGCAGTTTCGTTATCGTGGCTAAAAGCAGAGCGGTAATCAGTTGCAGTTACCTTTCCGGTGACGGGTAGCATGGGCACGTGCAGCAAATTCCAGTGCCCCTTGCAGGTGTGAGAAAATCCATAGATTACGCTGTCTTCGTATTGATAACCGGCACCACTGCGAAACTGGGTCACCGGGCTTAATTGCACCATTGCGTTGGGTACCGACGAACCGGGGAATACTTCCGCGCCCCAGGTGCGTTGTTTCGATTTGCGTACATATCCCAGGTCTTCCGGTTCCCATAGTGTTGCTGTCCCCAGCAGCGGGTTGACATAACAGGTCAGCTTATTATTGTTTCGCTGTGAGCTTGTTTTTGAGCTGCAGGCTATAGTAACTGCAGTTAAAGCAATAAATAAGGCTTTAGAAAATAAAGAAACTGTTCTCATTTATATTTATTTCGTTTAATTCCAAATGATACCAGGATTGCACAATCGTACGATCTCTTTTCACGGAATGACCA
Organism: uncultured Rikenellaceae bacterium; assembly: GCA_964415855.1. GTDB lineage: Bacteria > Bacteroidota > Bacteroidia > Bacteroidales > VadinHA17 > LD21. Next base: position 525 of record CAYQBZ010000333.1, on the reverse strand, counting down.
GGTCGTACCTAAACCTGCTTGTAGTACTCAATGCTGTTCCCGGCTTTGTCAAGGACCCTGCTCAGCAATCCGGACCTCTCGTCTTCGGTAATTGCAGTGAAGCCTTTTGCAAGTTCAATTTTCTCAGTGATAAGATCTTTATTTTCAGCTCCTGTTATCAGAACACTGACCGGAAGCGACCATACAAAATAAAGTGCCTCTTTAACGGTAATGTAGTTGGGTACCAGCGGATCGTCCGATTCCCATTGTATCTTATCGAGTGCTTTCTTCTCTCCGAAAAAATGCCCGTCCGACAGGGATTTCATTGCGAGTATCCCGAATTTACTGTCAACAGCCAGGGGAAGCATGTTCTTTATGAAGCTGTGGAAATGAGAATCAATGACATTAACCGGCATCTGAACAGTTTCAAAAATGTTATCATCATTTGTTTCTTCCAGCATGTGCTTATGTGCGAACGGATTCTGATGTCCCGTGAAACCTATGTGCCTGACCTTGCCTTTATTCTGGGCCTCAAGAAAGGCGTCG
>CAYQBZ010000332.1:0-4431 GCA_964415855.1 uncultured Rikenellaceae bacterium | reverse complement strand
GACGGCAGCATTTTTCATTTAAGTTTACTCCCGGGAGATGTTTCTGATAAAATAATTATAGTTGGTGATCCTGGAAGGGTTGAAATGCTTGGTGCTTTGCTGCAGGACGTCAGGGTAAGAAAGGAGAACAGGGAATTTCATACTATTACAGGATCATTTGAGGATAGTGAGTTTACTATAATATCCTCCGGTATTGGCACGGATAATATTGACATCCTTGTTAATGAACTGGATGCTCTTGTTAACATTGATCTTAAAACCGGTGTAATCAGGGAAGATCCTGTCTCCCTGACTCTTATAAGGCTGGGTACTTCAGGAGGGTTAAGAGCGGATGTACCTGCTGGTTCCTGTGTGCTGACACAGACTGCCATCGGATTTGACGGTCTCCTACACTTCTACGAAGGATATGACTGGTTATTGGACACCCTTCTGGCTGACCTGCTGACAGAATATCTGGAGTGGCCTGACACCCTCTCCTACCCGTATGCGGTAAATGCAGACCAGTCGCTGGTTGAAATGTTCAGTAATGAGGATTTTATTAAGGGAATAACTATTTCAGCACCTGGCTTTTACGCTCCACAGGGAAGAAAACTCAGGTTGGACACTTTTGACAGTGACATCAACAAAATGCTGGCAGAATTTTCGTACATGGGAAGGACCATAAGCAATTATGAGATGGAAAGTTCAGCCTTATATGGACTGTCAGGCTTAATGGGACATAAAGCTCTTACGCTCTGTCTGGTTATAGGAAACCGCGTTACCGGCGAGTTTATCAGTGATTACAAGCCAATGATCGTTGATCTTGCATTAAAGGTATTAAGTACCGTTTAATTCGATTGCAACAGATGTTGAATTAGTCCAAAATTGAATATATTTGTGTCTACAAAACCAGTCAATCTACATGTATGTCTGAAAACACAAATAATAAGAATGTCAGCAACGACGAAATTGATCTGCTGGACCTGTTCAGGAGGATGGGTCGGACGCTTAATAAATGGGCCAATGCAATCGGTAGAGCTTTCCTGATATCATTTGTTTTCCTGCTCAGGAGGTGGTTGCCTCTTGGATTAAGCATCGTTGCAGGGGTGGCCGTCTCACTGCTTTTAAAGACTACTTCAGAATCATTTTTCACATCCGACCTTGTCCTAAGAAGTAATGCAGTAAATACTTCTGAATTAATTGATTATATAAATCGATTACATACATATAGCAATGAAGATAATCTTCAGGCTATGGCTGACGCTCTCGACCTTAACGAAGAAATGGTTAATAATATTTTAGATATCTGTGCTTTCTGGATCATTGACAATGGCAATGACGCTATTCCTGACTATGTGGATTATCGTGGTAATCATAATGTTTACGACACTGTCAATGTAAGGATGAAGGACAGACTTGATATCAGGGTAAGCATTAAAATGCCCCAGGCACTGAACACGGTGAAAAATAGCCTGATAATCTATATTAATAAAGATTCGTTGTTTCAACAGAGAAACCTGCTACGATTAAGGCAAAATGAAGAACTGCTTGCCAGGCTAGATTATGATATCATACAGCTTGACAGTCTTCAGAAAGTTAAATATTTTGAGGAAACACGGAATATGCAGCCTAAAACAGGCGGACAGATGATCTTCCTGCAAGAACAGAAGACCCAACTTGTTTATAGTGACATATACGCACTATACAGCAGGAAACAGTCCCTGGAACTGCAAAGAGACATCTATAAAGGTCTGGTAACAGTATTAAGTGATTTTTCACTACCAGCAAAAAGGGATAATGGAGGATTATTTTATGCTAAAACTTATGTACCATTATTCTTTGGTTTAACTTTGCTCTTACTAATAATTCTGGCAAACCGGAAAAAGCTGAAAGAAATTTTTATCAAATACTAAAAGAAAAGGGAGCTTGAGGCTCCCTTTTCTTTTAGTACGTTCTACATAAATCATGTTATCTGTTTGCTTATTAAAATTTGTTGCTGAGAATAGTCTGTACTATGAATTAACAGAAAGGCGAACATCGAGAAAAATGACACACCTGCTAATCGGTACAATACCGTTTCAAATAAGAAAAACATAAACATCATTAGGATAAAGATACCATACAGTATATTGCCGTCAATAATAGCTATATAGGACATCCAACCAAATATCCCAAGGAATAATATTAAACCAATTAATCCATTCTCAACAAGGACTTCAAGAAATTGGTTATGAGCATTATATCGCTCCTTTGCCATATTTACTTCTCCTATTTGCTGATATTTTGAAACTAGTTCAGTCCTTACATCTCCAATACCTACACCCAGTAATAGGTTATCTTTTGCTACTTGCAAAGCTGAACTCCATATGATAAACCGAGGATCTTCTTTTCTTTCATTGTCATTTTTTGAATTGAATAATGTCCCATACAAGTAATCAACTCTTTGGTTCTTAATAACAATGGGTATTAAAGTGAGAATTATTAATAATATCCAGATCCAAGCAAATTTGCTTTTTCCCAGCATTTTAAATTTTAATATGAAATAGAAAGGGACTAAAACCATACTAATCAAAATACCTGCTCTTGAGGATAAAAGATATTCAAAAAAAAGAAATAATAGACCAAGGCTCAGCCATATTATCCTACGATAAGATTTTAATGAATAGTCATACCATGATTCAAAACTTATAAATGCAGATAAAAGTACATATATCGCTACATAGGTGGGATGTTGTGATAATGTCAGTTCTGCACCATAGAAATAATTTAACCACGGGAAATCCTGAAGATGCGGCTCAAATGTCCATATACCATTGTGTAAGTTCAATGAATTGTATAAAGCATAGCCAATAAAAAATATCATTGAAAGAAAGGTGCCAATTGCAAAAATCCTGATTAATAATTTCACATTAGTGATTATTTTTTGCCCGGGATAAATCAAGACAATAGGGAACAATACCAGAGATAGTCTTCCAAATAAATTTAGCAATCCCATCTCAATATCAGAAGTGTATAGCAATCCCACTGCCTCCCATAAATAATATGAAATAAACAAAATAAATATAATCAAATATGCTTGCCGGGTAGTCCGAATCAGATTTATCCTGTAATCATTCTCTAGAATCCAGAATATGCTCCACATAATCATTACAGGAGGGATATACTGTACATGTACAGACATTACTACTACCATAAGAAGGGCAGATAAGAACGATAAATATCCTCTGTTTGTCTGTTTAGAATACAGTATGTTGCCAATCTTCATGCTCAGTTTTTTTTATTGCTGCATTTATATTGTATATTATATTTGAAGTGTATAGGATGTGCCAGAATATTTTAACCCATTACTATATCAACCTTATACAAAAATATTTCTCAAACAACTTTCATGTATATCCTGAGAATACCTATTCCGATATATATTTACAAGCTTCTTGGAAATATTCAATGAATCATCCTGATTAACAAACTGAATTATCTTTTCCTTCAACGAATCTCTATCTCTCGGTATGATAAGGAATGGATAATCCTTCCCAAGCATTTCAGGGATCAATCCAACCCTTGATGCAATGACAGGAGTCCCAACTTGCATTGCTTCAAGCAATACTAAAGGTTGTCCTTCATTCCAGGAAGGAAGGATCAAGCAATCTGAATGTGCTATCACATCGTATTTATGCTTTCCACTAATTAATCCATTTATTTGAATGTTTTCTGAGTTATATTTTAACATAGTGTCTTTTAAGGAACTGTCTGAAAATGCTCCATAGGTTTGAAGCGAAATTTCTACATAATTCCTTGATAATTCGGAAAAAACCTCAAGCAGATCCAAGATACCCTTATCAAGAAAGTAATTAGATATGAAGATAAATTTGCATTTTTTTCGGCTTACTTTGCTCACAGGATATTCTACCTCAGTTGTATTATTTAACACATAAAAGGATTTATTGAAAATAGCTTTATATGCTTTCTTTTGCGTTTCAGACAATACAATCACTCTGTGAGATAATCCAATTATCAATTTAGCCATAATCTTGTTAATCAATGACATATAGTATCTGGAAATAAAATCACCTCTATGAATATGCAATACCACCTGACCTTTATTAAACAAGCGGAAACACAGGATGGCGATTAGGGTTTTTAGACTTCCTAAAGTGGATAAGGAGTATACCAGATAAAAATAATTGAAATGCTGAGAGATTGCCTTAGCGATTATTGCCAAATTATTTCTTGAAAGACTAAAAATCTTATGGAATGATATTTTATCATGATAAATCACTTTACTGAACTCTTCTATAGTAGCAATCACAAATGATGATTTCAAAATTTCTAGATTAATCTTATTAGAAATAGCAATCCCATGTACTGAATGTGGTGGTAATTCTCCAAAAAATAACAGGTGTTTATCCTTCGACATATATGAAATTCAGCACATTAAGTAATTTGTCACTA
>CAYQBZ010000331.1:0-4450 GCA_964415855.1 uncultured Rikenellaceae bacterium | reverse complement strand
GGGTCTTCTTTATCTTTGCAGGCTTCATCACGAATCTCCCGGGCTCCTCTATCTTTACCGGGACATAAGCTTTCACGGCACGTGCTTCTATTATAATTCCTTCTCCCGTCTTCTTTGGGATTATCTTGGTTCCGACTTTCTTATCGACTGCAACCTTAAACCCGCCCGCTTCTAAAGTTTTTAATGTTTCTCCTTCTGTCTGCCTTTCTATCCTCATTGATGCCTTTTCATCTGCTATTCTATGTAATCTTTCAGGTTCACCCTCAATCTTATAGGCTTTTGTTTTTCCCGATTTTTTAGTAGCTTTTTTATATTCACTCCACACTATCTGATTTTGGCGTAAGCGCCTTTTGTGATGTATAAGTTCGTGTGCTAAAACTTCGCTTTTTGTTGGTTTTAATGTTTCCTCTGTAAATTTCCTTTTCATTTTAGTTATGATGTCTGATAATCCAGTGACTGATTTGTCAACTGCTATTTTTTTATCATATCCTGAATACTTACCGAATGTTTGTGGTTCAAGTTCTGCTTTTGTAATCATTGCGCCACTGTTTTCAACATATTCCTTGAGTCTTCCAGACTCAATTTCCCGTTTTAGAAACTTTTCTGGTTTTAGATAGGTATATGATTTTCTGGTTATTGGTTCTTTAACACTCTTGAACAAGTCTGTCTTGAATCCCTTTATTTCACCGCCCATGGCAACCTCCTCAAGATAGAATCTCTCTACTTTTGGTGGGGTCTTGGTCTTTATCTTGTATGTGTATGTGTATGGCTTCTCGAAATAGGTTTGTGTTGCTATTGTTTCTTTTGGCGTTTCAACTATGCGTTTTGTAGAGGTCTTTATCACACCCTCAAGCTTTTCAATCTCATAAACCCTTGCCTTTGGTGATGCCTTAATCCCGATTGGGACAGCCATTAAACCAGCCATCGCCCCTGCGCCTTTGGGCGTGGATAGTGAAGTCACAAACTCCTGTCCTGTCCTTATTGGGTCTGTGACCACATCATAAATGAACCTTGGCGTTCCCAATATCGCCCCTGGTATGCTCAGGACACCGAAGGCTGCCCCGTACGTGAACGACTGGGCTCTTGCCTGTGAAACTCCTGGCGATACTGGTTCAACGAATTTCCATTCCGCAACTGGCAGCTTCCCTATTATTGGCTCCACTACATACTCCTCCCATGCCATAGAAAGTTCTGTTCCTGCCTTTGCTGCTTTTTCTTTCTCTTCCTTAACTATCTTTTCATACTCTGGAGATATTGTTTCCTGAGGGGATATTATCCTCCCTGAAGTGTCTATGAAATCAAAAGGGTCCTTCTTTGGCTTTTCCTCCTTTGTTATGAGTCCGATTCCTCCCGGCGCTTCAACCTCCTGGTATCCTGTCTTCAGCCTGACATCCAGCTTTTCCTGTGGCGTAAGCTTCTCATAGGGTATTGACATGCCGAGAACTTCTTCATGCGGGGCCGGGACGGACTGAACTGAATAGCTTATCGTGGTTTCCTTCTGGGCTGGCTTGCTTTCCGCATATCCCTTTGCATATTCCGTTATTAGTGAAGTATCATATCCAGAAGGTATCTTGAACACCTGATAGCTTCCTTCCTGCCATGACTTTAATACAGGGACTCCCATCTTCCCAAGGGCTTCTGATGCGCCTTCGTATTTTGAGGGAATCCTTATTATCTGGGACTGGCTTCCTGGCTGTCCGCTTGCAGGTTCCTCTCTAACCCCTGACTGGGCTGCCGGTGCGCCTGAATACTGCATGGCTTCCGAGGCAATCAATGCGCTCTGGCCTACGTCTATTCCCGTCTTCTTGGCCTCTTCAACCCTTCTTTTCCTGTCGGCTATCTCAAGGTTCCTCTGGGTAACTCTGCTAACATCGCTTCCCTTTGTCGTTGGGGTTTCCCAATCCGCATCGTTGTAAGGGTCCCTTTTTGCTACTGGTGGCAGTGTCATTTGTTCTCCAATCCCGGCGGTTTTGCGAACAGCGCAATGAACGTCACGATTCCCAGGATGGCTATTATCCAGGGCAATGCGTCAACGGCGTAGATTGCGTTCGGGTATTTGTTCGCCTCCTCAATGAGCATGTCATCTGTCACGACACCCATAAAGACGTTCGTGAGTATGGGCGAAATCATGACAACCAATATAAGGATTATGATGCTCGGAACTATGAAGATTGGGTGGGTGGCTATTATTATTGCGCCAAGGACTATTGACATCCCCAACCCTATTATCATGAATATAATTCCGTAGTCCAGTACCTGGAAGGTTGCCTCGAGCCCTGTTTCGGCTTCCTCAATCAGCAAATCATTGTCAGAAAAGGATGTGTATAACAAAGAAGCGATAACAAGCCCGAACAGGACAAGACCTATTATAACCATCAGTTGAACTAAATCCAACAATGAACCCCGCATGATAATTCGTTGTTTGCCGTCTATAAGACCAATACCTATTAGATTATGACTGAGATTGTGTATAGCACTACGGCAATGAAAAAAGAGACTGTAATCCAGATGTCGAATGTTTCCAGTTTCATGCAAGATTCTTGTTGATATATTTCCTTATCTGGGCTGCCCTGACCCTCCCTATCCCGAGGTCAAGCTGTATTAAATCGTCATCGAGCTTTCCCCTTGCGTTGAGGTATTTGTCCATGTTGTTCTTTACCAGCTCAATCATCTCCCAGATGTCAAGGGGGTTTTCCTCCATCTCTATCTTAGCCATTGTCTTTGCGTGCTGCTTCATCAGAGAGTCCTTGAACTCCTCCTGAATCTCGTTGAACTTCCTCCTGAATGGCTCTGGCAGCCTGCCTTCAAGGGTTATGTTCCTGAGCTTCACAAGCCTCCCGTTTATCTTCAATACAGGGTGTGGAAACAGCATCTTTCCCCTCATCTGGTTGACGCTGACCTCGTGTATCTTCCACCTTGCCGGGTGGTTCTCATGGCGCTTGACTTCCGTGAAATAATGGAATAAAGACCTTACCCGGTTGTCTATGAAGGATATGACCTGGGCATCGAATATGACACCCATCTGCTTTATCCTCATTATCTGGGTGGTGTCCTCTACGAGTATGTTGACCAGCTTGTTCCAGTTCTTGCTCGAGATTGACGTGCTAAGGCCAGTGTCGCTCATGAGAATCCATTCATGCCTGTCAAACGAATTGAGGTTCTTTATGAAGTCCCTCGGGCGCATCGTGACCTTTTCTTTCAGCCTGTCTATCGTGAAGGTGGGGTCCTGAATCCATATATCTAACATGCCAGTTTCTGTCTTTCCATGTCCGGGGAGGCCGGTGATTACCCCGAAATGGCCGAACTTGTTAAGGTGGACCTGCCTCCAGACGTATTTGAACCAGTTCCTTGCAAGCTGGTCTTTTATTGCGAGTATTCGGGGGTTATAGCTTGGCATCTTACTCCTTTATCTCATGTTTCATTTTTGATACCTCTTCTTAATTTCTTCCAAGAAATCTAATGGAATCAGAAGTAACAATGTGTATAATATGGCCTCATCTGTTTTTGATTTATTTTTTTTCATTATGAGTTTTTTTGCGTGTATTATTGCACTTAAACCGGTTTCCATCAAACCTTGTTCTATTTTATCTCTCTTCACTCTCCCTCCTTCATCTTCTTGAATATCCAGTGCATGTAGGTAAAGAACAGCATGAAAATTCCTATTATTGATACCATAATCCCGTTTCCGAGCCAGAACCATTGCGAGTCTGATAACGTTACTGGATTACCGATGTAGTCAAGGAAAGCAAATGGCATCATATATGAGAATATTAAGGCTGTTGCTGAATACATAGCTAATTCATACATTATTGGTATCTGAATCCCATAGAAGAGGTTCCTTAACCAGATTCTCTTGCTCTTTCCCCTACTATTAAAAAATACTGATAAGAGAACTAAAATCAGAAAGATAAAGAAGAAATTCATACCTTCTCAGCCTCCTTCATGTCCTCCTCGGTGATTACCCCGTCCATATACCTGACCTCGAGGAATCCCGACCTTCCGACAAGCAAAAGAAGCTCTTTCAGCAGGTTTCTCCAGTATTCTATCTCGTTCTTGCTTATGTCTGCCGGCTTGCATCCCACATTCTTCTTGTTCAGGATTACGAGGAGTTTCTGCTTCTCCTCTAAATATCCAGAGTCATGATATGGAATCGTGAAGTCGTCAAGGACCTTGACCCCGTTAATCCATTCCCTGCTGTCATGTATTCGGTTGTTGGCTATTGACCTGACTATGTCAAGGATTGTGTCGGGGTATTTATCCGTCTGTATCGTCTCTACCATTTTTCTCCTTCAGGTGATTTCCAATCGCTAAATGCTACCACGGTGCCACAGTCGCCTTCGGCTCGATACCCCCGTTAACTAAGCCTCCGTTTTAGATAGCCAGCGTTTATGGTCACCTTCCTTAGCAGAAGAACTTTGCGAACTCTGGGAAGCTGTTCATGAATATTATG
>CAYQBZ010000330.1:0-4478 GCA_964415855.1 uncultured Rikenellaceae bacterium | reverse complement strand
ACTGGGCCTCCTCATTTCTTTTATTAAGATACAACTTTCCAAGCCAACCCAATCCTACAAGTATAATTATCACTCCCAGTCCAATTAATAAGGACTGGTAATTCTCCTCCAGAAACTGTTCCGTTTTGGTCAGGGTTTCCTCAACATTGGATATTGTCTGTGGATTTAAGTCTTTCTTCTTCTTTGCCATACCGGTCTTAACATATTAACTTTGAAATTTACCACCGCAAAAGTAATTTTTTTCAGTTAATTTAAAAACAATTAGATAAATGAATAAAAAAGAGTGCTTAAAATAATTTTTGACTGGATCACCGTCCCAAACCTTCCTAAGCACAATTTGACATTTATGGTCGATCCGGTAGTCCTGCCGTCAATTTCTTTTTTAACTTTGAACAATGATACCGAACATTCCCTGACATGTATCTCAAAAAGCTGGCTCTGACAAATTTCAAGAATTATGAATTCAATGAACTTGAGTTTTCTCCGAAGATAAACTGTTTTGTGGGGAACAATGGAGTTGGAAAGACCAATATACTTGATGCAATTCATTATTTGTCAATTACAAAGAGTTTTTTTAATAATATCGACAGTATAAGTATCAGGCATGGAGAGGACTTTTTTATAGTACAGGGGACCTTTATAAGGAATGCTAATGAGGACCAGGTATACTGCGCTTTTCAGAAGCAGAAACTGATGAAGGTAAATGGGAAGGATTACCAGAAGCTTTCAGATCATGTTGGACGCTTCCCTGTAGTAATGATCTCTCCTGCAGACAGTTATCTTATATCAGAGGGAAGCGAGGAACGAAGGAGGTTTATGAACAAGATTATAAGCCAGTATAATCCTGAATATCTCGAATCAGTTCTGAGGTACAGTAAGGCTCTCCAGCAAAGGAACAAGCTGCTGAAATATTTCAGGTCGACAGCTAGCTTCGACAATGAAGCACTGGCGATATGGGACGCCCAGCTTATCAAATACGGGACCTTTATATTCAGTGAGAGAGAAGTACTTGTCAGTGAACTCATTCCTGTATTTCAGGAATACTATACCCTGATCTCATCAGGTAAGGAAAAAGTGAAGCTTGTCTACCGCTCACACCTGTCAGCCGGTGATTTTGAACAAGCGCTCCGGAATGCAGTTACAAAAGACAGGTTTTTGGAATATACCACAGTAGGAATTCATAAAGATGATCTTCTTCTCGAGATGGACGATTATTCTGTTAAGTCTCTGGGATCGCAGGGTCAACAGAAGTCTTACCTGGTCGCTCTTAAACTGGCAAAGTTTGATTATATTAAACGTAAAGCAGGTTTTTCACCCATTCTTCTGCTCGACGATATCTTTGATAAATTCGATGCAGAACGTGTCGAACAGATTATTAAGCTTGTTGGAAATCACAGGTTTGGACAGATATTTATTACTGATACGCATAAGGACCGTCTTCAGAATATCCTGTCAGCCCATAATACGGATTATAAGTTATTCAAAATAGCCGGCAATGGTGTGAAAGAAATATCCGGCAAAAGGGGTAATACAGATGAGGCGCAGTAGGACCATATCATTGGCGGAAGCTCTTAACGACTATATAAAAGAGATGAAGCTTGATGGAAAGCTCAGTGAAATAGGTGTTATAAATTCATGGGAGGAAATAGTTGGCAGGGCAATCAGTTCAAGGACTAAAAAGATCTATATAAAGGATAGTATTTTATATGTTCATCTGAGTTCCTCAGTAGTCAGAAATGAATTGCTTATGCTAAGGGAGACTCTGAAAGCAAAACTAAACGAAAAAGCGGGGAAAGAGATAGTCAAAGATATCGTTCTGAAATAGGAATATAAATACCACGTAGTCCGGAGACTACGTTATACCTGCGGCGAAGTCCGGAGACTTCGCCGGACCTGTATATTTTACCTTGCTAAAGCGGTATAATAGAATAGCTGTTACCATTTATACGGATTGATTTCCGGAATTTCTTCCGGGATGCAAAATGATAAACGGCAGTGCCGTTTTCCAGACGGACCTTCCTGCCGGTTATTTCTATTAAAATGGATGAGCTCTTGTCCTTATGTATAATATAATCAGCCAGTAAGATAGCTTTTTCTATTCCATCGCCACGCCGGAAGTTCCAGACTTCATCAGGCAGGGCGAGCCTGTTCCCCCTGTAGACTGATTCGTCAGGCATGTTTTTCAGGATGTTATAAACATCTGCTATACTCTTCCCGCTGAGATCATTGAAACAAACCGGATTACGTTCAAGTGCTGCTTTAATAAATGGTAACCAGTCAATCTTATCCATGTACCTGTAAACGTAAAGAGCCAGGTAAGAAAGCTCCGATCGTCCGGCGGTTTTCGTTATAAGGTTAACTATACTACTACGGGTATCTTCGGTAGTTATCCTGAGCGTTTCCTGACTGGAATAATCCTTTTCAGGATCAGGTATCCTCGGATTGGTGAATATGAACGAATTCAAATCCATGAACATTTCACGAATTATGCTGACATTACTATTTCCTGAGATCCTTATAAATTCTTTCTCAATATGTTCCAGTGACTTACCATTGACTGTTTCCAGAATGTCTTCAAAATCATTCAGTATCATTTTTCCCTGCATGGGGCTCAAGTGAAATTCATCTCCTTCAATTTCTTTCAGAAGCGATGACCTCGATTCCGCGGATACATTATACCTGCTGGTATGTTCATATTCAAACAGCTTTTCAAGTGAGATGTATCTCTGTTTGCCCGACAACTCACATCTGTACTGGAAGAGAGTCTTGTACCTTGATTTAAAGCGAAGAAAGTTGATGAAAATGAGATTGGTCAGATCTGTTTTCAGGAATTCCCTGAGCTTCTCCGAGAACATCTCATACTCTCTCCTGTCAATTGTGGCCCCGGCATATAAAGTATGTATATAGCCCGATATATGTGATACTATTGTCACTTGTTCATTCTCCATTGCCCTTCTGGCTTTTTCAGATAAAGATGTCCCGTTGAACCACATATTCTTCGTTACAATTCTCCTGTTGTTGGTGATCAGGCCTTCCTTTTCAGTTATAAAATTCTGGGAGTGAAGAGGAGTGGCTATAAGGAATATCTTATCAAGCGGGACCCTTCCAACTACAAACATGGCAGCTGCATAAAGAGCAGATAATGAGACACATTCTCCGGCTCCCGATGTAAAATTCTCTTTATATTTAAAGGCGGTCATTGCCTCTATGGTCTCAGTTTTCCAGTAAGGAATGATGTCGGAGTCATATTTATCGAGGCCGAAATGTTTCCTTATGTCCATATCGAAGTAGTACCTGTCGCCCTCGTAACCAAATAAGGCATTTGACTTCCTTAGCATCTCCGTATCGAAGAAATCGCTGAACCTTGCTATTTCCGTTGTTTTTGTTGTAAGTCCCCATGTGGAAAGGTCAAGGTTAAAGATATAATTCTGTATGATGTACTGCTTGATCCTGTTGGCTTTATTGTTGAAACTCTTCTTTTCAATATCCTTGAACCACGGATCTTCCCTCCAGGTCCATAGTATGGGAGACATTATATTTGCAAGGATAAGGGGATAGAAGAGATCGGGGAAGATGAAAATCTCCATATCTGAGAGAGTGAAGGCAGAGGAGTATTTTTCGAGGATCTTTTTGTCTTTAAAGTTGATGATCAATTCTGAAACCATATCTTGGTTATAAGTTATACGAAGCTAATAACATAAAAAGTTAATAAAAGTTTCAGCCACGTGAAGCCTTATCATGAAAATTCTTCAGAATCTTTCTATACCTGAAAAGAAAAAATCAGATTCTATTTTTGCATTTTCTACACTGTCTGATCCGTGCACGGCATTCATTTGAACAGATACGGCAAATATCTTTCGTATAGTGCCAGCTTCTGCTTTTGCAGGATCTGTTGCTCCTATCAGTTTCCTGAACTCCTCAACTGCATTTTTGTGTTTTAATATCGTTACAACGACAGGACCGGAGGTCATGAATTCAACAAGATCATCGAAAAATGGTTTCTCCCTGTGAACAGCATAGAATTTTTCAGCCTGTGAAACAGACATTTTTACCATTCGCAGAGCTGATATTTCAAAGCCTGCCTCGTTGATCATTGAGAGGATGGGACCTGTTTTCCCGGTCCTTACAGAATTCGGTTTAATAATTGAAAAAGTAAAATCGGTTTGCATAAGTTACGAATATTGGTATTGTACATTCTGTGTAATAGGTCTTAAAGAATATTTTTTATCTTTAACCACTTAAAAAATCAGAGAACTTGCGGTGTTGGATCTCGCCAAATATATAAAAGAATTATCGAAACTTTTCTTCTCATCGGAGAATATATTGCTTATTTGCCATGTTAATCCTGATGGTGATGCAATAGGCTCACAATTAGCTCTGTATCATTATCTGACCGATAAAGGCAGAAATGTGGATATGATATCTCCAAACTACCTTCAGGAATTTCTTAAATGGATGGATGGCGTTGATAAGATAAA
>CAYQBZ010000329.1:0-4480 GCA_964415855.1 uncultured Rikenellaceae bacterium | reverse complement strand
CATGGCATCGGATCAAAACCGGTCCTTGCCATGCTGCCTTTGTGCTTTATTAATCCCGGTGATATTCTGCTCACCACAGTTCCCGGATATCCTGTTACTGCAACATATACCAAATATCTTGGAGGTGAAGTGTTTAACCTGCCTCTTCTAGAATCAAATTCGTTCCTTCCCGATCTTGATTCCATTCCCGGGCCGGTACTCGACAAAGCCAGGTTGCTTTATCTTAATTATCCTAACAACCCGACCGGCGCTGTGGCATCAGCTGAATTTTTTGAAAAGGTAGTTAAATTTGCCAGGGAGAACGGGATAATTGTGATCCATGATGCACCCTATGCTGCCCTGACGTATGACGGGTACAAACCTCTCAGTTTCCTTTCTGTAAAAGGAGCAATGGAGATCGGGCTTGAAGTACATTCATTATCAAAGGCCTTTAACATGACCGGCTGGAGAATCGGCTTTCTCTGCGGGAACAGTAAAGCAGTAAAGGCTTTTGCGACCGTTAAAGATAATTCCGATTCGGGACAGTTCAGGGCTATCCAGAAAGCTGCCATCCAGGCTCTCAGACATACTGAAATAACAGCGAAGACAATAGCCAAATATTCAAGAAGGTTCGACCTGCTTGTAGGCGCTTTAAATGAGATAGGATTTGCTGCAAAAAAGCCCGGGGGATCATTTTACTGTTATGTAAAAGCTCCGTCAGGTACCGGGAATGGCAAAGTGTTCAAAACAGCCTCTGAATTTTCAGAATTTCTCATACGCGAAGCATTAATATCAACAGTACCATGGGATGATGCCGGCAAGTTTATCAGGTTCTCAGTTACCTTTGAGGCAGATTCAGTTGAAAAAGAGATAGAAGTAGTTAATGAAATGAAGGGTCGGATGAAAAGACTGGACCTGAAATTCCAATTGTGACATTACTCTCATAAGAGTCTAAATAATAGTGTCTGTCAAGCATCTGTAGAAGATCAGGCAGGGATCAGGAAACCCTGTAAAGAAGTGGACATCGAAAGCACCCTTAATTGCGGGAACTTAATTCAACAATTAATCATACTATTGCTCCGTTTATCAAAATACAGGGACATGGTGATTGCTTTTCGGTTTATTTATCATAAATTTGAATGCGATCCTAACTGAAGTGAGTCTATGCCTAAAATATCTGCAGTTATAATAACATATAATGAGGAAGAGTTTATCAATAAATGCCTGGCCTCTCTCGAAGGTGTTGCAGATGAGATAATTGTTGTGGATTCCTTCTCGACTGATGCCACTGAAGAGGTGTGCAGGAAATATAATGTAAAATTTGTCAAACACAAATTCGAAGGATACCGCGATCAGAAAAATTATGCCCTTACACTGGCCAGCCATAAGAATATATTATCCCTCGATGCCGACGAAGCCTTAAGTGAAAGGCTCAGGAAATCTATACTTGACATAAAAGACAACTGGAAATACGACGGGTACCTCTTTAACAGGAGAAACAACTATTGCGGCCAATGGATAAGGTACTCAGAATGGTATCCCGACAGGCAGCTCAGGCTCTTTTATGCTGATCATGGACAGTGGGGAGAACTGAATCTGCATGAGAGATTCCTGATGTCGAATGGTGCAAAAATCGGCAAGCTAAAGGGAGACCTCCTTCACTGGCCTTTTACATCACTCCAGGATCATTCGGATAAAATGGGAAGGTATGCCATTATGGGTGCCAGGGAGTTTTATAAAGCCGGACGCAAGGCCGGTATTTTCACACCATATATTCATTCCATATGGGGGTTCTTCAGATCATATATAGTCAAGGGAGGGATCCTCGATGGCCGTAACGGCTATCTGATATGTTCCCTGTATGCCAGATCTACCTTCACCAAATACAAGAAACTGAGACAGTTCATAAAAAACGGTTCCGCGAAATAGTTAGCTCCTGATGGTCTTCGATGAGGATATTAAAGAAGCACTGATCATCCTGAGAAAGGGAGGTATAATACTATATCCTACGGATACGATATGGGGACTCGGGTGTGATGCAACAAGTCCTTCATCGGTCGAAAGGATCTTCAGCATAAAATCGAGAAATGAAAATAAAAGCCTGATTATTCTTGTCAGCAATGCAGGGATGATTGAGCGTTATACCAGGGAAATACCCGATGTGGCCCTTGAACTTGCCGGTGTTTCCGATTCACCTCTAACAATAATATATCCAATTGGTAAAAACCTGTCGCCGGGTGTCTGCAATGAAGATGGTTCAGTAGGTATCAGGATATGTAACGATATGTTCTGCAACGAACTGATAAGCCGGTTCAGAAAGCCCATCATCTCCACTTCAGCCAATCTAAGCGGCAAGCCATCTCCCCGGAGTTTCTCAGATATTGACAGATCGGTTATTGAAAAGGTCGACTATGTGGTGAAATACCGTCAGGATGATAAACGAATCTACGCATCCTCACCGGTTATAAAGGTAGAAAGAAATGGTACGATAAAGATAATAAGAAGCTGACTTATCTTGACCTTACTCTGCCTGATCCGGAGATCCTTGCATCGATCCTGGGATTTCCGAGATAAGTAACATTACCACTTCCTGAGACAGTTGCTCTCAGGGATTCCTTAACATTACAATTGCAGCTTCCGCTGCCCGAAATAGCTATGCCAAGCGTACCTATCTCGGCTTCCTCACCCCTGTAACTGCCCGAACCACTGATCGAAATATCTGCTCCTGAAATGTTACATCTGCCTCCAATAATGATATTTCCCGATCCTGAAATACTGCAATCCATGTTTGTAACTTCCATACCTGCTGTATACAGCTTGCCGCTTCCACTGACACTCAGATCCAGATCCCTTGTTTTCACTTCATCCCTTACCTCAGCATTACCTGAACCTGACACTCCCAATCCTCTCAGCTCAGGCATGGTAATATAAACAGTTAGCTTTTGATTGGTATTCATCCTGCGAATTCTCTTCCTGATAATCAGTTTGCCACCATTTACCTCTGTTACAATTTCATCCAGTAAAGAGTTGTCTCCTTCAAGAGTAACCTTAAAATCATTCCCAATATTAATATACAGGTTACCGGATACGCCAAAACTAACTCTGGTAAAATCTGACACATCCCTTGTTACCTTTTCTACTGAAGTCGGGCTGGTATAAGCTGCCGTAAAAGCCACGAAAATGACAAATGTTGAAATTATAATTCCTCTTTTCATAGTTCTCCCTGTTAGTTAAAATTTGTATGATATTATAAAAGACATCTCTTTTCTGAAATAGCTGCATAAAAGCGGACAATTTTCAGTTTAACTCAACAAGGCCTTCCGGAAGTTCAAGGCATAATATTTTTTTCTTTCTGTCTACACTTACAATAAAATCTTCATGAAAGGGGACAAGTACCTCCTTATTTCCTGCCGAAAGGACATTAAGCAGCCATTGTCCCGGATTTAAGATTATCCCGGATACCGTACCCAACAATTTATCTCCTTCTGTGAATACTTTATAATTTATCAGGTCCTGGATATCTGCAGTCATTTCCTCCTTTCCGGCAGAGGTTGTAAGATAAATATTACAGCCGGCAAGGTCTTTGACTTTTGCCATTGAATCGTAACCCTCAAACATTATCTTAAGGAGGCTTGCTCCGCAGAATTCCGAAAATGATATAAAAAAGGGAACCGGCTTTCCTTCAAGTTCCAGAAAAACCGGTTCCATATCTTTTATATCTCCTGTGAAGTACTTATCTAATTTAACTGTGACAACACCATCAGATCCTTTTACCTTGATTATTCGTCCCAGCAATATGCCTTTTTTGTAATCCATTAAATATCAGGCCACTGCGGCAAACGGATTACTCCCCGGCTTTCTCTTCCCCCGTAGATTCGGAAGCAGTATCATCAGCAGCCGGTTTCTCAGCCTCACCTGCCGGTGCATCCTCACTTACAGCAGCAGCAGGTTCAACTGCCTCTGGCGCCTTTTCTTCCACTTCAGTTACTTCTTCTTCGGTGACTGCATCTTCAACGGCCACTTCTTCAGTAGCTGCATCTTGTACTACTGCTTCTTCAGCGGGAGCTTCTGCCTTTTCACTCTCAGCCTCCCTGGCTGCCAGGTCAGCATTTCTCTTTGCTAACTTTGCAGCCCGTGCTTCAGCAATTCCCTTTTCAACTGCCAGACGTTCTCCCAGCTTATCATCCTGGGATTTCTCAATTGAAGATTTCTTTGCTTCAATTTTCTCCTCATTGTTTTTCATCCACTCCTCAAACCGCCTGGTAGCTTCAGCATCATCAAATGCTCCTTTTCTGACGCCTTCAAGGAGATGTTTCTTAATCAGGATACCTTTATAGGAAAGGATGGCCCTGCATGTATCGGTAGGTATTGCGCCATTTTGCAGCCAACCCAGTGCTTTATCGAAATCGAGCTCGATAGTTGCCGGATCAGTGACCGGATTATATGATCCGATCTTTTCAATATATCTGCCATCCCGTGGCGACCTGCTATCAGCTACCAC
>CAYQBZ010000328.1:0-4495 GCA_964415855.1 uncultured Rikenellaceae bacterium | reverse complement strand
TGTTTCTGATTCCTCGGTCTCAGGGAATACGATTTTTGATATTACCAATGCGCCAGGTGCAGCCATGAGGCTCGCAGCAAGAAGGTATGAAGCAGGAACACCCATTGATATATATACAGCCATAACGCCTCCGGCAATGCATGCCATACTGCCGGTCATTGATGCCAGCAGTTCCGACATGGTCATCCCTGAAAGATACGGACGAATCATAATCTGAGCTTCCACCTGACCTACAAAGGCACTGGCAACATTTGATAATGCCTCACTCCCGCTTACTCTCATTGCATAGTGGACAAAACGTGCAATCAGTGCTATTACCCTTTGCATTAAACCAATATGGTATGCCATGGCGACAAGTACACAAACGAAAATTATTGTTGGTAACAGGATGAAAAGAAAAACCCCACTCTTAACTACTCCTTCAGGAAGTATATCGGTAACTTTCGTGAGATCACCAAATACGAAATACCCACCCTCCCTGGAAAAATCCAGCAATTTGTTAATAGCCTTTCCAAGAAAGTAAAATATATCCTGGCCAACAGGTACCTTTAAAATAAATACTGCTAGTGCTACCTGTAAAAGAAGTCCTGTTATTACAAGGCGGTAATTAATTTTTTTCCGGTTGTTGGACCATAAAAATGCCAGTCCTAGAATTATAATGATACCGATAACACCAGTAAACCTTCCCATAAACGATTTGACTACTTAATAAGTGACTTCATCAAACCTACATTTTTTTTCAATACGGAACTATGTTTTCCTTCAAAAAGAAATAAACTTTCAGATGTAGATTCCGATCTTCCCATGCCCTGGAATTGCTCTGTATATGATTTTAATAGCGCTACGTGGAAGGCTTATCTTAATTGATGGATGATAATCAGGCACTTTGAAACGGACAATGCTTTCAAGGTAATCCAGGGTAATCCTTAACCGATACATGACATCGAATCTGAGAAGTACCAATCTGTCGTGAAATTTTTCAACCTTCTCTTCATATATTATCAAATGAATACCATTATTCAACTCGAAAATACAATTAGCAGGAGCCGAAAGTGATGTGTCCGGAATAATATCAGGTTTGTACTCAGAGGAATCTTTCGGAGCAATTTTTATCATAACAGGCTCCTTTTGTATTGTAGAATAGTCCTTTACTATTTTAAACGGGGATGACAGCAGCGGCTGAATCTGAGTGTATATAGCACCTTTCAGCAGTTTACTTATCTTTATACTGCTTATCCTTGATCTATGCACAACCACACCGCTGATTTCAATAAAGACAGTGCTGTCGGTGAGATTGACAGACAAGTAATTAGAATCTGTTTCTGCCATTGCAATTCTGGATAAAAGGAATGCACGTCTGGCAATTAACTTAATATAAACAGAATCAGTTAAAATACTTCCATAAATCTCATTACCAGAAGGATTCGCATTGCCAGTTTCCCGTTGAAGTTCAGCCAGTTTCCTGACCGGAGCGAACATTGACATTATGGAATAATATACAACAAATACAGATATAAAAACAATGGCGATGGCCAAACTTTTTTTCCCTGTAATTTTCCTGCTGCTTACTGGTCCTTTCATTTTATTCCTTTTTCCTGATCAGAAGATATATACTTTAGAACCTATGTTGAGATTATTGAATATAATCTCAAGATCTTCATCATTCAGGCGGACACATCCATGTGTTACTGGCATACCCAGAAACCTTTTATATATGGTGCCATGTATCAGGTAACCATCACCAATTGAAAGGGCATAATCACCTAATACACCATATTCATACCTGGAATAGTCGTCTTTTGAAGGAACCGGTAATCCTTCTTCAATAAAAGCCCAGTCTGGTTTTTTCCAAACCGGATTGGTCGTCTTGCCCTGAATCCGGAATTTTCCCTTAGGAGTTTTGAATATCCACTTCTTACTCTCTCCACTCTGAAGCAATGCATAACTTCCAGAACTGCAAAATCCTTCGCGTATGAGTTTTTTATTCCTGTAAAGAAAAAACCTGTTCTCTGTAGTATTAATTATTAAATATGTTTGTCCCGAAGCATATGAATTATATTTTCTGGAAAGACGCTGCATATCTGTTTTAAGCAAACTGATTTGCTTTTTATAGAAGGGAGAATTCTTCAGATCCGCATTACTGGTTATAACTGCTTTTCTAACTGGCATCATCTCCTGCAAAAAAGGATCTATATAAAGAACGAAGGATAAGAGAAATATCATGAAAAGCGGAGTTAATAAGAACATTTTGTCTAAATTCCCAATACTTCTTATCCGCGATAAAATTCTCTTAATGATTCCTTTACTCTGTGTATAGCTTTCTCTTTTTTTGAGTCGTTCCATCCACGACATAACTTTTTTAATCATTTTATGCACATGTTAAAATATCCTATGTTATTTTCTTCTTTCGGGACTTATATAAGCATCCATAGAGCCTACAATTGTTATGGTAGTCCCTGTAGAGGAAATATTATAAACCGTTTCCATTGCTCCATCCGTAAGAGCTACACAACCATCAGTCCAGTCAATTCCTCGTCCCCCTCCGCCATGGATTTCAATCATGCTTCCAATTTCAGCATCTTTCGGCAGGAGGCCCTGCTCAACATCAATTCTGAATCTTTCTTTATCTTCATCATTGGGATAATCCAGTACTAGAGCTTTGTAATAAGCTGTCATTTTACCTTCCTTTTTTTGAGTCACCCTGTAAATCCCTTCAGGTGTTGCCTTATCACCTCTGAATCTTTTGTCTCCAATCCAGTTCCTTCCCAGTTCAACATTAAATTGATACTTTCTCACTCCATTAATATAGACAAAACATTTTCGTGAGAATTTATCTACTATAATCGAAGACATTTTCAGCTTTTTTGAATCACTTATTGTCTTATCAATCCACTTTTCCCATATGGGAAATGATTCAAAATATGATCTGAGATTTTCACTGGCATTATTATATGCTTCCCTCAGAAGGTATTCAGAGTCAGTAGTTTTAATGTTTGCCTGCAGATAATTTTCATTGTTGAAATCTGACTCAGCCTCTTTAAGATACAATTTACCTCTCGATATCCGGTCACGTATTTCATTTGCAAAAGGATAGGTGTAAAACAATTCATTGATCTCTGAAATCAGCCTGTTTAAGGAGTCTATTCTACCTGCTAGCCTTCTTTTTAATAATAATGTGCTTTTAGTTGAATTATAACAGGCCAGGTTTGCTTTCTCTTCTGCACGACTGGCAAGGATTGCCACCTTGTTATAATCTCTGAAATACAAAAATCTTTCATTTTCCCGCAGCCAGGCAGACATAGCCGAATCATAATCAGCTTTGGCTTCATTAAACAATTTTCCTGAATAAATATCTGCTCCGGCTTTTCCTGCCACTAAAATTCCGATCCGTGCAGATTCTGTATCATTGACCGGTGACATAGGAGTTACCTGGATCAGCAGTGTTGTCCCCAGGAATAGTAAAATCCCGGAAATCGAAATTATTACAAGCCATTTCAGACAATTACTCATAAAGAGGGATGATTTATAAAAAACCCCGGGGAACTCCCGGGGACTCTTAATCATTACAAGGAGAACCAGGTACTATCGCCTGGCACTTACTTTGGCAATTGCTTCCTTCAGTTCTGCATTTATGCTGTCTGCTCTGTCTTTTACAGCTTTTAACTTATTTAGAGCATCCATATATGCACCCTTATCATATAATCCCTGAGCTTCTCCTGCTGAACTTTCAATTGTGGCAATCTCTGTTTTGATCTGTTCCAGTACGGCAGTTCCTTCTTTGCCACGGGGAGCCTTGGTTATTAATGTCTTGTTCTCTTCAATAACGGTTTTAATACCTGTCATTAAAGTTTCGACTTCTTTTTTAACCTCATCTTTCTTTACTGCAGCCTGGGCTGAAACACTATTTGCCTGGGCCAACACCGATTCAAGTTTCACTTTAACAGGGCCAAATTTCTTAATAAGTTTAGAATCCTGTGCAGCAACTTCAGTCATGATAGCGTTCATCGAATCCTGAACAGCAGCAAAATCAGCCGGTACATATATACCTGCTTCTGCAGCCTTTGCAGCAGCAATGGCTTTATTAGCAGCATCAATCTCAACCTGTGGTCTCTTACCACAGCCCGACAGGATTGCAACCATAACAATGGCTACTAATCCAACAAGAACATTGTTCTTCATTGTTTTTAAATTTTAAGTAATTTTTGGTTTATCAACTTCGGACCTGATATAACAGGACCATCACAGTAGGAAATTACGGTGCGAATGTATTAAATTTCCTGATATCGTATCAAAAAAGAGCAATAATTATTTTGAATATTACATTGTTCTGGTATTCGACTGATTTACTGCTAATTATACAAGTTTTGGTTTACAGGCAATATAGTACGACAATACCTGACTTTGCTCAGTTGATCTCTTTGGGGTGAATTAATCGCTTCACCCGCTTAGGCTATCAGCTCAGGCGGGCTTAGCTCGTGATCCGGAGTTGAGTTCA
>CAYQBZ010000327.1:0-4501 GCA_964415855.1 uncultured Rikenellaceae bacterium | reverse complement strand
AAGGGAGAAGGTCTCGGTTCATCAGACCTGGGTGAAAAAGCAGTTAGCGGGCTGTTGGAAAAGACAAATACATCGCCTGAAGA
Organism: uncultured Rikenellaceae bacterium; assembly: GCA_964415855.1. Classification (GTDB taxonomy): domain Bacteria; phylum Bacteroidota; class Bacteroidia; order Bacteroidales; family VadinHA17; genus LD21. Next base: position 4,418 of record CAYQBZ010000327.1, on the reverse strand, counting down.
GATTGACCTTCTCATTTGTTGTTCCGTAACTCCGGATATGCTGTTTCCTGCTACAGCGAACATAATTTCTGATAAGTGCGGAATAAAAAACGCATTCAGCTTTGACCTGAATGCAGCATGTTCCGGATTTCTTTTTTCTCTGCAGACAGCTGCTCTTTATGTTGAATCAGGGAGGTATAAAAAAGTTATTGTTGTCGGAGCCGACAAGATGTCAGCTATAACAGATTATACCGACCGGACAACCTGTACTCTCTTCGGGGATGGAGCAGGTGCAGTACTGGTTGAACCAACCGGGGAAGACCTCGGTGTTATGGACCATATTTTCCATACAGACGGTTCAGGGCGTAAATTCCTGCATCTCAAAGCCGGAGGCTCTCTGAAACCTGCCTCACATGAAACAGTTGATGCCAAAGAACATTTTGTCTACCAGGAAGGACAGAGCGTATTTAAATTCGCTGTTTCCAATATGGCTGATGTGGCTGTCGATATCATGAAACGAAATAATCTTAAATCCGAAGACATAGCCTGGCTCGTTCCTCATCAGGCAAACCTGAGGATCATCGATGCTACCGGCAGAAGGATGGGACTGCCTCCCGAAAAGGTAATGGTGAATATTCAGAATTACGGGAATACCACAGCAGCAACAATCCCTCTTTGTTTGTGGGAATATGAACAAAAATTACATAAAGGGGATATCCTTATTCTTGCAGCTTTCGGAGGTGGATTTACATGGGGCTCTGTTTACCTGAAATGGGCATACGACCCGAAATAGATACACTTTTTATTTTTATCTGCAATAGTTCTTATATTTGTGAGTTATTAAGGTTGAATATCTAACTTATAAATAATTATGGCGAAGTATAATGAGACAGATAACAACACAATTAACCTGATCAGTACAGGTACGGATATTACAGGAGATATAAGATCAAATGGTGACATCCGTATCGACGGATCTCTGACCGGGAGCCTGAATACGGTTGGTAAAGTTGTGATTGGCCCGACAGGCAAAGTGAACGGCGAAGTTGTATGTAAAAATTCAGAGGTGTCAGGTTATGTTGAAGGGAAGATAACGGTCGGCCAATTACTTAATCTTAAAGCTTCTTCGAAAATAACAGGTGATATAGTTACTGCAAAACTATCAATCGAGCCCGGAGCAAAATTCTCCGGAAATTGCAAAATGAGTGATAACGATTACAATGGAGGAGCAGCAACCACAAAAGACAAAGAACCCGAAAAAAACGGAAAATAAAGGGATCAGGGATTTCGCAAAGTATTCGGGAATTGCTTTCCAGATGATAGGTATAATACTCGTTACTACCTGGGCAGGAACCAAACTTGATAAGATTACCGGAACCGTGAAACCGGTTTTTACCATCATACTTTCTTTGCTTGGAGTTTTTGCAGCATTATACACGGTGTTAAAAGACTTTCTAAAGTGATCCGGATCTTTGAAACCACTATTACGATATTCTCTCTTACTTTTAGGTATAAATATCCTGGTCATCGGTACAGGATACTTTCTTATTTCCGCCGCAATATTAATTACTGGACTGGCGAGCATTGCCCTATTGTCCCTGCTCTTTTCCTCTGTGGTTTTTCTAACTCTTTATATCTTCCTCAGAGGTCAGGGCCACGAACCCGAAAGTCAGACATTACATAGCCTTGTTGCAATAAGCCTGAAATTTCTGCTTGAGATGTTACTGGCACTTGGCTGGTTCTTTATTTTCAAAAAAAACACAATCCCATCTGTTTTAATATTTTTTGTTTTATATTTATCATTCACTTTGTTTTCTGTTTTAGTTATACTGAAAACATTGAAAAACAAGGCTTTATCAAACAGATGATCATTTGAAAACAACAAACTTCATAATTCTTTCCCTTGTTCTTGTTATCTCCGGTTTGACATACCCTGCATTTGGACAGGAAGTTGAAGGAAACGGGAGGATTTCAGAAAAATTCAATGCCAGCACATTCATTATTGAACATGTTTCCGATTCACACGAATGGCATATACTTACCAGGAAAAATGGTGAAAGTGTTGCTTTATATTTTCCGGTAATACTTTACAGCAAGGATAGCGGACTGAGTATCTTTTCTTCGAGGAGACTTGCACGGGGGGAGATCTATAATGGATACAAGCTTGAAGAAGAAGGTGAGCTGAAAGGCAGAATTGTCAGGGTGGATAATGCAGGACATGCTGATGAAGAAAATCTGCCGCTTGACCTTTCTGTAACAAAAACTGTTGTGGGTATGCTGGGTGCTGTAATAATATGCCTGTTATTGTTCCTTTCACTGGCACGATCATATAAAAAGACAGGTATCAGTCACCCGAAGGGTATACAGAGTTTTTTGGAACCGGTCATCCTTTTTGTACGCGACGATATTGCCATACCAAACCTGGGTCCGGACAAATATGAGAGATATATGCCATACCTGCTTACCGTATTCTTTTTTATTCTTATAAATAATATAATGGGTCTTATCCCGTTCCCGCCACCATTCGGAGCTAACGTAACCGGGAACATTGCAATTACTTTTATTCTGGCAATGTTTACATTCTTCATTGTCCAGTTCAGTGGCAATAAGGCTTACTGGAGACATATATTTGCCACACCGGGGGTCCCGTTATGGCTTCTGCCTATTATGATTCCCGTAGAGATAATAGGGATGTTCTCCAAGCCATTTGCACTTATGATCCGGCTTTTTGCAAATATCCTGGCAGGGCATATTGTGGTGCTGAGTCTAATTTCACTCATATTCATATTTGATATGCTGGCGATTGCCCCGGTATCGGTATTTTTTGTGATCTTCATGGATTTTATGGAACTGCTTGTGGCATTTCTGCAGGCATATATATTTACATTGCTTTCAGCATTATTTATTAGTCTGGCTGTGCCGGACCATCACTAGATTTTTTTTAACTTAATATTTGAAATATGACAGGTACATTAGCAGCAGTAGGAGCAGGTCTGGCCGTAATCGGTGCCGGGCTTGGTATCGGAAGAATCGGAGGATCGGCAATGGATGCTATTGCACGACAGCCGGAAGCCTATTCCAAGATACAGACTGCAATGATCATTTCAGCAGCTCTTATCGAAGGGATTGCATTGTTCGCAGTAGTAGTTGCTCTATTGTAGCAGCGTGAAATTATGAAGCCTGCAACGGTTGGTTGCAGCGCTTCATTATTTATGAATATTTTATACATAAGAAAATGATAATATTAGCAAACAGCCTTACATCACCTGCAATCGGGACACTTTTCTGGTCTGTACTTATTTTTGGTCTTTTCTTCCTTATCCTGACAAAATTTGCCTGGAAGCCCATCCTGAATGCTGTTAAAGCAAGAGATGAGATGATTAAAGGCTCGCTTGAGTCAGCAGAGAAAGCAAGGAAGCAAATGTTAATACTGCAGAGTGACAATGAAACAATACTGCGTAAGGCACGGGAAGAAAGAGAGGGAATACTCAAAGAAGCCAGGGAAGTCAGGGATAAGCTTATATCCGAAGCAAAAGGTAAAGCTGCTGAGGAAGCAGCCAAACTGATAGATAAAGCAAGAACAGGCATTGAGAGCGAAAAGAACAAAGCGCTGTCGGAGATACATGAACAGGTTGCAACACTATCTGTTGAGATTGCCTCAAAACTTCTTGGTGAGAAACTTAAAAAAACCGATGAACAGGATAAGCTTATTAAAAATTACCTGAAGGAAATCGATCTGAAGAAGAATTAAGAGTGAAAATCAGGGATGAACGACAGTAAAATACCGGTCAGGTACTCCAGGGCATTGTTCCAGTCTGCTCTTGGGAAGGAGATCCTTGATAAAGTAAATCAGGACATGATCTTAATGCTCGAAGTATCTAAAAATCATGATTTTAAAGATTTCCTGCATAATCCTGTGATCCCTCCTTCAAAGAAGAGTATGATATTTCATAAAATATTCAAGGGAAATATTGAGGATATAACACTCTCGCTGATTGACCTGGTTGTTACCAACGGCAGGGAGAGCTTTCTACCTGCAATAGCAAGGGTTTTCATCCATAACACATTGAAATACAAAGGGATAACTGAATCTATGCTGACAACTGCAGTCAGGATAGATGAAAAAATCAAAAAACAGATATCTGATCTTATCTCTGATATTTTTAAGACGCGTGTTGACCTTCATACTATTGTTGAACCTGGGATAGTAGGCGGATTCATTCTCCAGGTTGACGACAATTACATTGATGCAAGCATAAGGAATAAGCTGAGAAGAGTGAAGAAGGAGCTTCTGGGAAGTTCTGCAGTTTCTCAGTTTTAGAATATTGACAATTAGGGAATTTTAAGAAACAACAAATATGGCAAACATTAAACCGGCAGAAGTCTCAAAAATCCTCAGGCAGCAGCTGGAAGGCATTCAGACAGGCGTTGATCTGGAG
>CAYQBZ010000326.1:0-4508 GCA_964415855.1 uncultured Rikenellaceae bacterium | reverse complement strand
TGCAATCCTTAATTCGTGCTTGAACAGTCCCTCACTGGTTTTATTCAGGATTGTGGTATCGATATAGTTACTGTACTGGTAACCTGCGCTGTAAAGAAACCTGAACTGCCTGTGGGTAGCCTCTTCATAAGGATATATATCATACTCCACAGAAGGCTGGAACTCAGTGTTAAAATGATAATTCCCGCTTGTGGAAGCATTTATGTCCCAACGCAGTCCGGCGGACCAGTGACTGCTTATGCTTTTCACAAAAAGTACATCCGCTCTTTTACTGGTTCTTATATACTCGGTTTCCTCTTCATCTTCAATAAATCTCTGCCTGTTGGTATTCTGGTCCAGCTGAATCTCCAGTTTCAGTTCCGGTGTTATTTTATTTATCTCTATGGAGTTGGAGAAAAACAGCCTGTTATATGATGCCTCGGCATTGAAACGAGGACTCGTCTGTAGTTCAAAAACCCAGTTGTTCCACCTGTCAATTACCTCTTCCTCCTGCAGCTCAGAATTATTACTGATCTCAATTTCATTGAAAAGAGGTGTCCTGGCTACATAACGCATCAGCCCCATTTTCATCATGTTGGTCTTCTTCTCCCTTACCCGGGTACTGGTTTCATCCGGATTACTTGTATATACAAGTGTATCATTCATCCCTTCATACCTGCCCTGACCCTGGAAAGTATAGGTGTACTGGTTTCCACCGCTTCCGGCAGGCTGGTTGGTCACTAAAAGATAGACCTCTGCTTCGCGAGTGTCTCTCACATAATTAACGTATGGGATCTCCTGCCTGGTATAGTTCATATCACATGAACGGCAGTCAAGAAAAAAATTCAACGCCCCCTTCCGTAAAGTGTCTGTAACTTGACCCACATCCTGGGCAAGACCTGTAAGAGGCAAAAAAAATCCCAGTATCACTACCAGGAGAGGAATAGCTTTTTTGATCCTGTAAGGTGTCTCTGTAAACTTCATAATTAAATAATATCTGTCCCTTTCTGTAATTGTCTTTTTCGCACTGATCACAAAGATGCCATTATATTTTTTTTTATGCCTTCCCGGAACGGGAATAGGGCCAAATATTAATGTTTTTTAACACTTTTTAAAGATGTTTATGGCTTTATCCTGGTATCCTCGGGGTTAATTCTATAGATAAGATCTGCTGTTACTTAAGGTAATGAACTGACATGGGGCTTATCCATGATCGCCGGAAAACAGAACCCATATAATAGCTTAATAGCCTGATATACATTAACGTACGAACGAACAACCGTGGAATGAAGAATTGCAGGAGCCCCAAAAGAGCCATAACAAGTCCGGATATCAAATTATTTAATACAAGAAAGCCCTGAATCATAATCCTGTCTCTGCCTTTCTTGTGCTTACTGATATAGACATGTCGTGAAATGTTTACTTCAGTTTTGGTTAACGCAGCTGTACCCGCATTAATTCTTGAGCTGCCGCCATGGTCATGCCGAATCGTAATATTCCTGCACGATACTACCGTTCCGCCATTGTCAGTGATCCGCTTGCAAAGATCAACATCCTCATAGTACATCCAGAAATCCTCGTCAAAGCCTCCGGTTTCCCTGAAGACATCCCTCTTGATAAGAACAACAGAACCTGATATCCAGTCGGGAAAAATAAACTGGTCTGATAAACCTGCCATTAAAGCAGTGCCAGCTTTTTTACTGTTTTTGAAGATCGCCCTCATAAATCCTGTCAGGTTAGAAAACCTGGGGAAAGAGCCGGTTGAAACGCATTCTTTTCCTTTTTCATTAACCTGCCTGCAGGAGAGTGCAGTAAATTCAGGATTTTGTTTCGCAACGGCCAGAAGTTTCCCGATTTCAGATTCAGACGCAACTGTGTCAGGATTTAGAAACAGGAGATATTCCCCGGCAGCATTAATGGCTCCAAGGTTGCATCCGTTTGCAAATCCGCCGTTTACCTTATTATATATGAAGCTGAACTTTGAGAATCTCGACTCAATTTTGCCTATTTCTTCATCATCTGACCTGTTGTCAACAACGATCACCTCTGAACTGTAAGCTTCCTGGCTAAATTCATCAAGTGATTCAAGACATAAGGTGAGATGATCCCACCCTTTATAACTTACTATGATGACTGACAGATCGGGCATAATGATATATCGCTATAATTCAAACTGTTAATAACCACTCCAGGTCTATTCATCACTTTATCACCTCGTCTCTTCTTCCCTTCGCCTCTCTATCAGTTCATCACTCCATCTCCCATTCACCTCTTCACCGTCCCCCCCGGTCTCTTCTTCATCCTCCTCCATCCATTCATATACAGGACGTTGCGGACCTTGATTCCTGTACCATATTGCCAGAAAAATCCCGGAGAAGGATCCCAGCATATGAGATTCCCATGAAACATTCTTATAGATACCCGGGAAAACGCCCCATACCATCGATCCGTAAAGAAATACAATAAGAAGAGAAAGTGCAATAAGCCTGAAATATCTGCGTATGATACCACTGAAAAACAGAAACGATGCAAGACCATAAACCAGTCCGCTGGCACCAATATGCCAGGCGTCCCTGCCGGCAATCCATACAAGAAATCCGGTAAGGAAAAAGGTCCAGACAAACACTTTCAGCGCCACTTCCGAATAAAAATAGAAAAGGGCCACGGAAAGGAAAAATAGCGGAAGAGAGTTATTAAAAAGATGTGTGAAATCAGCGTGAATGAATGGTGAAAAAAGGATCCCGCGCAAACCAATTATGGTCAGAGGATAGATCCCCAGTGAGGACAGATCGATATTAAAAAGTACCTCTATAATTCTTATAAACCACATTAAGAAAATAAATATCCCCGGAATGATCATACTGAGAAGTAACTTTTTCCTGTAAAACCGGTCATGGCCAGTCATATCAGAGTTAATGTCAGACATTTATAGCTGCCTTTTTACAAGTTAATATCTTTAAGCGCCTGAAATTAATAATCCACTCATTCATTCCTATATTCTCCCAATAATTCAAACATATCCAGATAATACATAATACATTGTTTTATCCTCAGATACCGCCGGGAAAGACAATACCTGCAGCTTCTCTTATCCTGTCTAGTGTTTTCATCAGGTTGAGGGTAAACAGGTGAGGAACAACATCACTTTCTGTTTTTCCCTTGTCCATACAATTCATGATTTCTTCAGCCTCGAAATGGTATCCCATGGCATCAGGCATCATGGAATATTCAGTACTTTCTTTACCATTGATTTCCACTCTCAGCCTCTGCGACATATCGCGGCCCCTTGAAAATAAAAGATTCCCATTTTCACAGAGCAGGTCACAACCTATACCTGCAGTGGTCAGGAATGAGCTGTAAAGGTTAGCCATCCTCCCGTCGTTATAACCGAATATGATATTGATAGAATCTTCTGATCCACTCTTCGCAAAAGTGGCTTTTGCCATAATATCATCGGGAACACCCATAAAATAAAGAGCATCAATAACCGGGTATATCCCAATATCGAGCAGGGAACCTCCGCCAAGGGCAAGGTTAAATTTCCTGTCGGCAGGATCATATGGCGGCTGAAATGAGAACTTCGCGTTTAAGTGAATAACTTTACCTGTGTCACCTCCCTTAAGGATCTCCATTGTCTTCCTGTATATCGGCTGAAAGGGCGGCCAAAGAGCTTCCATGAGAAATACCTGCTTGTTTTCAGCTTCAGCCAGCATTTTTTCAGCATCATGGCTGTTAAGGGCAAATGCCTTTTCACACAAAACTGCTTTCCTGTTTTGCAGGCACAGCATAGTATGCTCATAATGATGGGAATGCGGCGAAGCAATATAGACAATATCAATTTCCTGATCTGCTGCAAGTTCCTCATAACTCCCGTAAGCCCTTTTAAAACCAAATTCCTGCGCAAACTTCACGGCCCTCGTTTTATCGCGCGAACCAACTGCAGACAATTCAGCTCTGTCGAGCAGTAAAAGTCCCTTCGTGAATTTTGCCGACATCTTGCCCGGAGCCAGGATACCCCATTTGTACTTTTTCATAACTGTATAATATTTGGCTAAATATAAAAAAATGTTAGCGGAATGGCCGCAGTCTGTAATAGATTTTAATGACTCCCCCGGTATTCCGCTGGTTTAGCTTCACTCCTCATCCACTCTGAAAGTATTTTTGCCCCCCAACCCGCCCTGAAGGGTGTTGGGACACAAAAAAAATTGATAGGTTATCTCCCTGATTATCTTTTATATAAGAATTATTTTCAAAATTAATTGCATTTTTTTAGTACTATGTATTGCATAGTATAAATATTTATATATATCTTTGCATTGTAATGTTGCATGTATTAAACAGTACTAACAAATAATAAGAACTATGAAAATCACAGTCAGCATCAATCTAGGTGGATATTCTTTTAATATCGACGAAGATGCATATGCCGAGTTAAAGAGATATCTTAAGAATCTCGAACTCCATTTTGCCGGAGAAGAAAGTTCATCGGAGATACTATCAGATATCGAGACCCGAATGGCGGAACTTTT
>CAYQBZ010000325.1:0-4555 GCA_964415855.1 uncultured Rikenellaceae bacterium | reverse complement strand
TCTCCCGCCAAAATCCGGGTCTCATGGCTGGGGCTAAAGAGCATCTCGCCATTATACAGCTTGATGGCAACCAGGATGAGGATGCACTGATTTATCTGTATCTGGCCAATAAACTGATCCATACATTTAACCCTGGCGCGATCACAATTGCTGAGGAGATGAGCGGGATGCCAGGTCTGGCTGCCGATACCGGGAAAAAGGGATATGGATTTGATTACAGACTATCAATGGGTGTTCCCGACTTCTGGATTAAACTTGTGAAGGAGACACTTGATGAAAACTGGGATATGGGTAAGCTGATGTATGAACTTACACAACATAGACCTGAAGAAAAAATTATCTCTTACTGTGAATCGCACGACCAGGCTCTGGTTGGAGATAAAACCCTTATATTCAGAATGCTGGATGCAGAGATGTATTCCGGAATGGATAAGTCTTTTCATAGTTTCACAACTGACAGAGGAATTGCTCTTCATAAAATGATCAGACTCCTCACCTTCAGCACTTCAGGTGGCGGTTATCTCAATTTCATGGGAAATGAATTTGGCCACCCTGAATGGATCGATTTTCCCCGCGAAGGGAACAACTGGAGTTACAAATATGCACGTCGGCAATGGCAACTTGCGGAAAATAAAGACCTTAAGTATTACAATCTTGCAGAATTTGACAGGTACATGGTGAAGCTCCACCTTAACTATAAAATACTTAACGATCAGTATATCAACAGAATTTATGAAAATAATTCTGACAAGGTTGTTGTATTTTCGAGAGGTGAGTTACTATTTGTATTCAACTTCCATCCCACTGTTTCATACACAGACTATGGCATACCGGTCAAGGGTAAGTTCAGGATCGTTCTCGACTCTGACGATCCGCATTTCGGAGGATTTGACAGAATTGACAGGAGCACAGACTATCTTTCAATAAGAAAGGCTGAGAGGAATATGATCAATGCTCCTTTATACCTCTATCTGTATCTGCCATCCAGGACAGCCATCGTCTTTAAAAAGCTGGCTATAAGAAAAGCTACCGATCTTTAGTCAATCCATCGTAGCAGGTAGAAATCCTGTTTGTGAGGCAGGTCATTATGCTTCGGATATATCCGGATGCCGTAGAAGAATGAGCCGGCTTTCTCAGGAACAAGGTTTACTGAGTACAGGCATTTACCACTCTTACAGCTGACAAGGTTGAATTCCTCACTAGCAACATATTCATATTCCCCTGATTTTCCCAGTCGTGTAATAATGAACTCCACTCCTACATTTTCCTGAGGGATCTTTTTTACATCAAGCGCAATCTCTGCTTTGTAATCATGACCGGAACGATAGATATTTTCACCATCCTTTTCAAAACTGTAATTTATCACCTCAATGTTATCCCATTCCTCTATCATGGTCTTTTTCCAGGAAGCAAGCTCCTTTGCCTTCTCAAAGTTATTTGCAACAAGGTATTTGTTTCGTAAGAAAAGTCTGGAATAGTATTTTTCATAATAGTCATCCAGCATCCTCTTCATAGTAAACTCAGGTGCAATTTTAACCATAGTGTTTTTAACACGGCTCATCCATTCTACCGGCACTCCCTGATCATTAAATGAATAATACGCCGGAATAATTTCGTACTCCAGCATATTATAAATGGTTTCGGCATCGACGTCATCCTGCAGATCCTGGTTCTCAAAAACTCTTTTCTTTGGCAGGGCCCACCCCGCAAATGCATGGTAGCCTTCAACCCACCAGCCGTCAAGCACGCTGAAATGGAGGGTTCCGTTCATAACGGCTTTTTCACCACTTGTACCCGACGCTTCCAGAGGTCGTGTGGGTGTATTCATCCAGATATCTACACCTCTTACCATGTGTTTGGCCAGTGCAATGTCATAATTTTCCAGGAAAATTACTTTTCCCGCAAACTGAGACATCTGTGAGACCTCAAAAATTCTTTTAATAAGATCCTGACCACCACCGTCATTAGGATGGGCTTTCCCGGCATAAATGAACTGGACAGGCTTCTCAGGATTATTTACAATACGTTCCAGCCTGTCGAGATCCCTGAAAAGGAGTGAAGCTCTTTTATATGTCGCAAAACGTCTGGCAAATCCTATTGTAAGAGCCTTTTCATCGAGATGGCTGCTTATGTTAAGCAATGAACGCGGGCTTACATGCTTATCCATCATATCAGACTGAAGTCTCTTCCTGATGTTTGAGAACAGGTTCTTCTTCAGTTCGGTCTTAATTTCATATATTCTCTTATCATCAAGATTATATAATTTCTCCCAGAGGCTTCTGTCGGTCTGGTCAAAGTTTATTTTGCCGGTCAGCTCTTTATAAACCTCTCTCCATTCAGGAGCTGTCCAGGTAGGATAATGTACCCCGTTGGTGACATAGCCGATAAATAACTCTTCTTTAAGATACCCCGGCCATAACTTATTGAACATTCCCTGGCTCACAGCTCCGTGAAGCTTACTGACTCCATTTACCTCCTGCGACATACGGGTTGCAAGAAAGCTCATATTGAATTTTTTATCAGGATCGCCTTCACAACGGCCAAGAGCGATCAGTTCTTCCCATGTAATATTAAACCTGTTCGGATAATAAGAGATATACTTTCGAAGTAGATCCTCCTCAAAGGCATCATGACCGGCAGGGACAGGAGTATGTGTTGTAAAAAGTGTAGAAGATCTTATGGCCTCTACTGCCTGGCTGAAAGTCAGGTGGTTCTCATCAATAAGAGTTCTCAGCCTTTCCATGCTGATAAAGGCTGAGTGACCTTCATTGCTGTGATAGATATCAGGTTTCACTTTCAAAGCTACAAGGGCTCTGATGCCGCCTATTCCAAGAACAAGCTCCTGTCGCAGCCTGTTTTCAATATCTCCGCCATACAGGTGATGAGTGACTGTGCGGTCCTCAGGTAAATTATCTTCATGATCGGTATCAAGAAGAACAAGCAGGACTTTTCCCACTCTGACTTCCCATATGCGAATCTTTACATTTCTTCCGGGCCATGCCAGATTAACGGTAATTTGGTTTCCATTTGAATCAGTTGCAGGATTAATGGGAAGTCTGGAAAACTCCTCCGCGTCATAAATTGTAAGTTGTTCTCCCTTTGGGCCCAGTTTCTGTTTGAAATAGCCATATCGATAGAGCAAACCCACACCAGTAATATTCATATTTGAATCGCTGGCTTCCTTAAGGTAATCACCTGCCAGAATTCCAAGTCCGCCTGAATAAATTTTAAGACAATGATGAATGCCGAACTCCATGCTGAAATATCCGATTGAAGGTTTCTCCGGATCACCCGGACGATCCATGTATTCCCTGAATTGAGCATATACTTTTTTAAGGTCAGTTACAAATTCATCATCGTCCTCAAGAACCAGGAGTCTCTTATAATCAATCTTTTCCAGCAGGAGCTTAGGATTATGCATAACTGATTCCCACATTGACGGATCCATCCTTTTAAATAACATTTCAGCTTCCGAATTCCAGGACCACCACAGGTTGTTTGCTAATTCTTTCAGAGAAGCTAATTTTTCCGGAACATCACTCTGAATATATATATCTTTCCATACAGGCATCTGATGAGGTTTTCGGATTACCAGCCCGGGCGCTTCAACTAACCTGGTAAACTCTCTTGGCTCAATTCTCCTGTCACTGCTGTTTTCAAGAGCTTTTTTATAAGCAGCGAAATAATGATCAACAAGGCTGTCCCACATAGCAATGCGTGATATAGCATGCGCTTTCTGTCTGGCTTCTTTTATTTCTTTGTCACTTAATCCTATGAACATCCTCATAAAGTACATTATCTCTGCTATTACCTCAGCTTCGTTATCATCTGTTCTTTCTATCACAGCGATCCCATTACCAGGCTCTTTAAAATAATTTTTCACCCAGAGACCAAATCCCGAAAGAGAGGTTGTGACTGTCGGAATGGAGAACATAAGGCTTTCAAGCGGAGTGTATCCCCATGGTTCATAATATGAAGGGAAAACCGAAAGGTCAAATCCTATAAGAAGATCGAAGTATGGCATGTTGAATATCCCGTCATTGCCATTTAGGTAGGAAGGCACAAAAATGATCTTAACCTTTGAATCCTGATCATTATGAAGATTGTTTTCGACCACTTTCTGTAAAACCGGATCCGATGAGGGGTAATGAAGGCTGTGAGTCAGATACCTGTCGCCTCCATTACCTGGCCCGTTGTTATAAAGGATATCGATTATTTCCTGTCGCGGACCTTTATGATAGGCCGGCATAAGCAGAAATGCCACACACTCTTTTTTAAGGCTCTCCTCTTTTGACAGTTCTCCAAGAGAGTCAATATAGATATCAACTCCCTTGTTCCGGAATTCATATCTGCCGCTGTTAACAACCAGATCACAGTCTTTCGAAAGAGAGTATCCAAGAACTGCTTCAGCTACACTGATCAGTTTCTCCCTGGCGATTTTCCTTTTCTCCTCAAACATATCACTTGAGGGAACAAATGAATCTTCGAAACCATCGGGAGTAACAATATCAACATCCTTACCGAGGAAATGGCTGCATTCTCTTGAAGTAATTTC
>CAYQBZ010000324.1:0-4556 GCA_964415855.1 uncultured Rikenellaceae bacterium | reverse complement strand
TGATGATGTAAATAAATCCCAATCCTCAAATGATACTTTCTCATCAGCTATGCATATCGCTGCTTATAATAAGATTGTTGAATACACTGTTCCCGTCCTGGAGATACTAATAAATACTTTGAACGGGAAATCTGCAGCTTTGGAGGGAATAGTAAAAATAGGCCGCACCCATCTTATGGATGCAACGCCTATTTCCCTCGGGCAGGAATTCTCAGGTTATGTATCCCAGCTAAAACATGGAATAAAGGCTTTGAAAAATACCTTACCTCATCTCTCGGAATTAGCAATGGGAGGAACTGCAGTCGGAACAGGCTTGAACATTTCCGAAGGTTATGATACAGAAGTCGTAGCCACTATTTCCAGATTGACCAGCCGACCTTTTATTCCTGCTGAAAATAAGTTTGAATCTTTGGCCGCAAATGATGCTATTGTTGAAACTCACGGAGCTATTAAACAGTTGGCTGTAAGCTTAATGAAAATAGCCAATGACATCAGAATGTCTGCCTCCGGTCCACGTTCGGGATTTGGAGAGACAACTATTCCATCCAATGAACCTGGTTCATCTATTATGCCCGGAAAAGTAAACCCGACTCAGACAGAAGCGATGACAATGGTATGTGTACAGATATTGGGGAATGACACAACTATCTCGGTTGCCGTGTCAAATGGTCACTTCGAACTCAATGTTTTTAAACCAGTAATGATAAGTGCCTTGTTGCAATCTGTTAACCTTCTTACTGACGGCTGTAAAGCTTTCAACGATTATTGTATTATAGGAATTGAACCCAATTTGGAGAGGATTAAAGAGAATCTGGATAATTCGTTAATGCTTATAACTGCATTGAACAGCCATTTAGGGTATGATAATGCAGCAAAGATTGTCAAAAAAGCCGATTCCGATAATTTAACGCTGAAAGAAGCTGCATTAGAATTAAACATGTTGACAGAACAGCAATTTGATGCATGGGTTATTCCGGAAGAAATGATACATCCTGCAAAAAAAAGACCATGATTAACTACACAGCCACGTATACTGATCTGTATCAATTGAGTATGTCACAGGTATATTTCCTGAAAGGACACAAAGACACTATGGCAGTCTTCGACTATCTATTTCGTAAATTACCGTATAATGCCGGTTATGCTTTATTTGCAGGTTTGGAGGATCTTATTAACACTCTTGAAATTCTCAGATTCGATAAAAAAGATCTCATCTTTTTAGAAAAACAAGGATTCAATCCCGAATTTATCAGTTACTTAAAGGATTTCCATTTTACTGGTGATATTTATTCTTTTCATGAAGGAGATATTGTATTTCCTGTCGAGCCTGTATTACAGGTAGAAGGTAACATTATCGAGTGTCAGATAATCGAAACTCTTCTGCTTAATATTCTTAATTTCCAGACTCTGATTGCAACAAAAGCAAGCCGTATACGACAAGCCGCTAAAGGACATACACTAATTGACTTTGGTCTGAGAAGGTCACAGAGTGCCGGAGGCTATTATGCCAGCAGAGCAGCCTTTGTCGGGGGATTTGATGCTACCAGTAATGTTCGTGCAGGTCGTGATTATGGTATTCCGGTATCAGGTACAATGGCACATTCTTTTGTAGAAAGTTATGATGACGAATTGACTGCATTTACCCATTTTGCAGAAGAAAATCCTTTTGACTGCGTGCTTCTGCTTGATACTTATGACACATTGAAAAGCGGGCTGCCAAATGCTATCAGAGTTGCAAAAATGATGGAAGGTAAAGGCCAAAGGTTAAATGGCATCCGACTTGACAGTGGGGATCTTGCATATCTTACGAAAAAGAGTCGTGAAATGCTGGATAACGCTGGTTTACACTATGTAAAAATTGCAGTTTCAAACCAATTGGATGAGTTTATCATAAAAAGTCTTCTTGAACAGGAAGCCCCGATTGATGTATTTGGTGTGGGGACCAATCTTATAACCGGAAGCCCGGATGCTGCACTTGATGGGGTATATAAATTAGCTTATGCAAGTGGTAAGCCACGAATCAAACTGTCAGAAAACGCAGGTAAAATTACTTTGCCCCATCGGAAACAAGTCTTCAGAATGCTTGACATTAACGGTAATTTTATAGGTGCTGATGCTATTACCATTGCAGATGAAGAAGATGTGGAAATCATGCATCATCCATTGTATCCTCTTAAATCACTCACTATCAAAAAATTTAATAAAGAACCTCTTTTGCAAAAAGTTATGGAAAAAGGAGTGCGTTTATCCAAATCCCAATCATTGTCTGAAATTGCTAAATCTGGTAGTGAACGCTTACAAAGACTGCCAACGGAATATAAACGGTTTAACTTTCCACATACCTATAAAGTGGGCCTTAGTGAAAAACTAAAGAATGAACGGGACAGACTAGTTGAAGAATATAAAAAATAAGTAGATGAAAGCTCTGATTATTGTTGATGTACAGAATGATTTTATGCCTGGTGGGCAACTTGAAGTACCTCAGGGCAATATGATAGTACCGATAATAAACCGGTTACAGAAATGTTTTGATCTAGTAGTGGCAACACAGGACTGGCATCCTCAAAATCATAAAAGTTTTGCATCGAACCATTCAAACAAAAAACCTTTCGATAAAATGGTCCTTAATGGATTGGAACAAATACTATGGCCCGGCCATTGTGTACAAAGCTCTTTAGGTGCTGAGTTTCACCCGGAATTGGAAACTGATAAAATTGCGGCCATTTTTCGTAAGGGAATGGACCCTGAGATTGACAGTTACAGTGGTTTTTATGACAATGGACATAAGCTAAGTACCGGATTGGCAGGCTATCTGAAGGAAAAGGGAATAACTGAATTATATTTTTGTGGCCTGGCTGCTGACATCTGTGTTTATTACACAATTAAAGATTCGTTGAAAGAAGGCTTTTCTGCAACATTGATTGAAGATGCTTCACGTCCCTTAAATAATACAGATTTTATTAAAATTAAAAAGGAACTTACAGGGGAAAGTGTACATATAATCAAAAGCAATGAAATGCAGACAACCTGACAAATCTGTCAGAAACAGAAATCAGTTCAGGTAAAATAGATACTATGCCAGACCTAAACACTAAGCTTAATTGATTGTTATATAGTTACAGGAAAGCTTCCTGACAAAGCTCAAAAATTATGGGACAAATGAATAGTCTTAATGAAGTACTGGTATGAAAATGGAGAAAGGACTTAAAGTATTCATTTTTAACACGATGAATGATAATAAAGCACTAATATTAAGGCTCATCGTCGGATTAATTTTCCTTTCGGAAGGCATCCGGAAGCTTATCTATCCTGAATTGTCAGGAACCGGACGCTTTTTAAAAATTGGATTTAGCCATCCTGCATTCTGGGCTGATTTTACAGGTGTATTTGAGATTGTCCCTAGCTTATTTATTCATTTGGTTTTATGCATAACAGTATTTTCAATTCCACTTATGATCATTATGATCACTGCATTTATAACTACTAAATGGCCCATTCTGATTGAGAAGGGATTTTGGGTAATGGCACACGGGTACCGTACTGATTTTGCAATGACCTTTCTTCTACTTTATCTGTTAATTTATGGAAGCGGGAACTGGTCAATTGATTCAAGAATAAATAAAATAATTAAAACCTGAATAATGAAAACAAGTGATAATGAGGAAAATAGAAACTTTGTCTCTGATAAAAATGCAAGACGGGATTTTCTTAGGAAAGGGATTGTCTTAGGTACTATAACAAGTGTAGCAGGCTTGAGTCTGATAAAAGGCTGCAAAAACGAAACCGATGAGGACATTTCTCCTTCGGAAGATCTGATGCGGGAACATGGATTACTAAACAGGATTCTGCTCATTTATGACGCTTGCAGAGTGCATCTTGTAAATAGAGCTGATTTCTCTCATGATGCTCTTAACAATTCTGCACAAATAATCAGAAGCTTTATTGAAGAATATCATGAGAAGCTTGAGGAGAACTTTCTCTTCCCAAGGTTTGAAAAGGCTAACAAGTTAACTGACCTGGTAGATGTACTTCGCTCACAGCATAAGGCTGGCCGGATTTTGACAGATCAGATCATTCAAATCTCAAAAACACCACGATTCCAAAATGAAGATTCTGAAAAACTGATAAAACTACTTGGCGATTTTAATTTTATGTATCGTCCGCATGAAGCCAGAGAAGATACTATACTATTCCCGGCTCTGAGAACAATCATTTCAAGCAATGAATATTTTGCTTTGGGCGAAGATTTTGAAGATAAGGAACATGACCTTTTTGGAGAGGATGGCTTTGAAACAATGGTAGATAAAGTAGCAAACATAGAGAAACAATTAGGCATATATGAATTATCCCAGTTTACTCCTGTTCTAATCTGATAATATATTACGGCAGAACAGGTATTGCGATTAGATATACCCATGTATCAGAGTTGACGGCATTAAGACTTGCTATCAACTGAAATGATAGGCTTTCCCTTGCTTTCCTGATATTTAACACATGCTCTTCAGGACCTGCATGTTCAATTTGAGGGTGTATTGTAACCATTTCAGCATGGAGAT
>CAYQBZ010000323.1:0-4567 GCA_964415855.1 uncultured Rikenellaceae bacterium | reverse complement strand
TGCACCGTTATTGATCTTCAGAGCAGGATCGGAAAATTGCAGCTCGGTCCCATAGGGCTCGTCCCTACCATGGGGGCCCTTCACGACGGACACATGTCACTCGTTGAAAGTGCCGTGAAGCAATGTCCGCTTGTTATAGTCAGCATTTTTGTAAATCCAACCCAGTTTAACGACAAGAATGACCTGGAGAATTATCCAAGGACACCTGAGAATGACATTCAACTTCTTCAGAATGTACTGCGGGCTGAGGATATTGTATTTACACCTTCCATTAAGGAGATCTATACGGTTGAAGATAAGAGAGTGTTCCGTTTTGGTAACCTCGACAGTATTATGGAAGCCCTGCACAGGCCGGGCCATTTCAACGGTGTTGCCCAGGTTGTCAGCAGGCTTTTCAAAATAATAAAACCGGATATAGCGCTATTCGGGATGAAAGACTTCCAGCAACTCGCTGTGGTAAGGGAACTTGTGAGACAAACCGGAAACAAAGTAACTATTCAGGGTATGCCTATAATACGGGAGAGCGATGGACTTGCCATGAGCAGCAGGAACCAGCTCCTCGAACCTGAGATAAGGAAGAATGCATCTGTTATCTACAGGACTATAGCTGAAGCATCAGGGATGCTGACTGATAATGAGATACCGGAGATAAAATCATTCGTTGGGAACAATATAAATAAAGTGCCAGGATTTGAGGTGGAATATTATGAAATCGTTGATGATACGGACCTTTTACCGGTAAATAAACGCGAGGAAATGAACAAAGACAAAATATATTATGGCTGTATTGCCGTAAAAGCAGGGAGGATAAGGTTAATAGATAATGTCAGGTTTAGGTTGGACTGAATCAAAAGGTTGATTACATTTGCAGTGTAACAATTATCAACAGGAGATCATTCTATGTTTATAGAAGTAGTAAAATCAAAAATCCACAGGGTTTCAGTAACAGGAGCAAACCTGCATTATATTGGAAGCATAGCTATTGATGAAGATCTTATGGATGCGGCTAACCTGATAGAAAATGAGAAGGTCCAGGTTCTGAACCTTAATAATGGTGAGCGTCTTGACACTTACGTTATTAAAGGAGAAAGAGGATCCGGTGAAATATGTCTCAACGGTGCTGCAGCCAGGAAAGTACTGGCAGGTGATATCATCCTTATTGTGTCTTTCGCCATGATGGACATCGAGGAAGCCAGGTCCTTTAAACCAACAATCATTTTCCCCGATACTAAAACCAATAAACTGATCTGAAGTTGAGAAAAGGTGTTGTACAATCCCTCAAATTCATTGTTTTCCTGGCTGTTGGTATTATTCTGCTTTGGCTCGCCTTTGCGAATGTGGACTTTAATAAGCTTGGAGAGGTCTTAAAGGAAGCAAATTATTCATGGCTACTACTTTCACTCCTCTTCGCATCCTTAGCTTTTGTTAGCCGGGCACGCAGATGGAATCTTCTGATTAATCCCCTTGGGTTCAATCCTTCAACAAAAAACTCCTTTTATGCTTTAATGACAGGTTACCTGGCAAACATCGCACTGCCAAGGATAGGAGAAATAACACGCTGTGTGGCACTGGGGAAAAAGGAAAAGATACCTGTCGACCAGCTTATCGGGACTGTTGTTGTGGAGCGTACCATTGACTTTTTTTCCCTGCTGCTCATAATGATATACCTCATCCTGACCAGCGGAGAACAGATTAACCTGTTCCTTAAGGAAAGTATCCTGGAACCTATCCAGGATACTGTGGTATCTGTTTTCGGGGTATCCTGGATCTTATGGGTAATACTCTTTGTCATAGGTGTTTCTTCATTGCTTCTGATAATCAGGTACAGGATGAACCTGCGAAGGACCAGGTTCTTTTCAAAAATATTCGACCTGGCAAAAGGAGTAATAAACGGCCTTAAAACCATTATAAACCTTAAAAGAAAGTGGGAATTTATCTTTCACACGGTCTTTATATGGGTCAATTATGCCCTGATGACCTGGGTTGTGGTATTTTCTCTTGAAAGCACCTCCCTTCTGACTTTCAGAGATAGCATATTTCTTCTTGTCATCGGGGGTCTTGCAATGTCTGCCCCGGTACAAAGCGGACTTGGGGTCTTCCATTACACAATTTCCCGTGGCCTGTTCTTCGTCAAGAACATCCCTCTTGAAGACGGCCTTGTCTATGCACTGCTGGCCCACGAATCCCAACTGGTTTTTATTGCCATTATAGGGACTATTTCTTTCTTTATTATGTTTAAAAAACACCCGGGAGCTAAAAGCAATGGCAAAGAGTAAAACAGTATTTGTCTGTCAGAACTGCGGAGCCGAAT
This sequence comes from uncultured Rikenellaceae bacterium, assembly GCA_964415855.1. Classification (GTDB taxonomy): domain Bacteria; phylum Bacteroidota; class Bacteroidia; order Bacteroidales; family VadinHA17; genus LD21. Next base: position 2,256 of record CAYQBZ010000323.1, on the reverse strand, counting down.
CGGCAAAGTGGATCGGTAAATGCCCGTCCTGCAGGGAGTGGAATACCTACCACGAAGAGATAATTATACAATCCTCAGGTCGCCAGGCCTCTCCGGTGATGAACCAGGTGAAAAGAAAGCCCGAACTTCTTGATAATATAAAAGCTGATGAATACGGCCGAAGGAAGACAGGAATATCTGAACTGGACCGAATCCTGGGAGGTGGCATAGTAGGCGGATCGCTGATCCTTATCGGAGGGGAGCCAGGAATCGGAAAATCAACCCTGGCCCTGCAACTTGCCCTGGCTCTCAAAGGAACCAGGATATTGTACGTGTCAGGAGAGGAGAGCGAACAGCAGATAAGCATGAGGGCAAAACGAATGAAGGGATCCAACTCCGAATGTTATATCCTCAGCGAAACAGAACTGGAAAGTATACTTACACATGCTGAAAATATTAAACCGGGACTTATCATTATTGACTCCATACAGACAATAAGTAATGGTATCCTCGAATCCTCTGCAGGCTCTGTTTCCCAGGTTAGGGAATGTGCTGCACAGCTTCTCAAGTATTCAAAAATAACCGGAATCCCTGTCTTTCTTATCGGGCATATAACCAAGGATGGCACACTTGCCGGGCCAAAGGTGCTGGAACATATTGTCGACGTTGTTCTCTATTTTGAGGGTGACAACAACTATGTATACAGGATACTGCGGGCCGCAAAGAACAGGTTCGGATCAACCTCCGAACTGGGGATCTTTGAAATGGTAGAAACAGGTCTGAGAGAAGTTGATAATCCTTCTGAGATGTTCATTAATCAGCACGACGAAGCCCTGAGCGGGATCTCGATAGCTGCAACAGTTGATGGCCTCAGGCCATTTCTTATTGAGACCCAGGCACTTGTCAGCAGTGCAGTATATGGGACACCTCAGAGAAGCTCAACAGGATTCGACATAAGGCGACTTAATATGTTACTCGCAGTTCTTGAAAAAAGAGCAGGTTTCAGGCTTGGAGTCAAGGATGTTTTTCTCAATATTGCTGGAGGTATCAAGGTTACAGATCCTGCAATAGATCTGGCTATTCTGAGCTCTGTCCTGTCCTCAAATCTTGATATTCCGATAGGACGCGATACCTGCTTCTCCGGTGAGGCAGGCCTGTCAGGTGAGATAAGACCTGTTTCAAGGATCGAACAACGCATCAGGGAAGCATCAAAAATGGGATTCAAAAAGATCTATATATCAAAATACCACAGGAATATCTCAACAAAAGGTTTGAATATAGAAGTTATACCCGTCGGGAAAATCGACAACCTGGTAAGGTCACTATTCAGCTAATGATTCAATTCCCCTGTGCCATTGGAACGCACCCATCAATATCTCACCCTGCTGTAACTATCCCTGCTGTTATTATCACGCTTTAACTTATCGCAATCGAGTTCCATATTGAAATTGGCAGGCTTTTCAAACTCATCGGCTTCCATAATTCCGAGAACCGGGTCGGCATATACTTTCTGAAGGAACATTGCAAAGACGGGAAGAGCCATATTGGCACCCTGACCCTCAGACAGTGTTTCAAAATGTATGGCCTGGTCCTCCCAGCCACTCCATACACCTCCCACGAGGTTAGGTGTGACGCCCATGAACCACCCGTTGGAATGGTTTTGAGTAGTTCCGGTTTTACCCCCTATCTGGTTCCTGAAGTTATACGGGTCGAGCCTCAACCTGATTGCTGTTCCGTGGTTAACAACATTCTGCAACAGGTTAATCATTAGATATGCCTGGTCTTCCGTAAGCACCTCTTCAATTTTTGGAGTAAATCTTGATATAACATTACCGTTTTTATCTTCAATCCGGGTAACATACATCGGTCGGGTATATACTCCCTTGTTGGCAAAGGTCCCGTACGCTCCGACCATTTCCTCGAGCTTTATATCGGAGGTCCCCAGGAAAATTGATATTACCGGATCGATAAAGCTCCTGATACCCATTTTCTTCATAAGATCAATTACAGCTGTAGGTTTGAATACCTTCATCAACCATGCTGAGATATAATTCTCCGACTGTGCAAGCCCCCAGGCTAAAGTCACCATTTTCCCATGGTAAGCCTTTGGTCCTGAACTTCTTGGAGTATAAGGTACAGAATCACCCGGAATTTCAAATGACCTCGGGATATTCTCAACTTCGTAACATGGAGAATACCCGTTTTGCATCGCCAGGGTGTATAAAAATGGCTTTATGGTACTTCCGATCTGTCTCCTCTGCTGGGTAACCGCATCCC
>CAYQBZ010000322.1:0-4576 GCA_964415855.1 uncultured Rikenellaceae bacterium | reverse complement strand
ACCTGTAATTCAATTGCTTCAGTTGAGAGGCAATATGAGAACTATAAAGAATACACAGATGCTCTCTGGTACATGTATGACAACCTTATTCGTCCGGTTGAAGAACTTAAGGCGGGTAAAAGGCTCATCATTATTCCTGATGAAGAAATAACCCTGCTTCCCTTTGATGCATTTCTAAAATACAGGCCTGATGACAATCAGGTTGGTTATGAGAGTCTTCCCTATCTTATTTATGACTATACTTTTTCATATGGGTATTCTTCATCCCTTTTGTTCGGCAAAGATAACCGGCAGAAAAAATATGTGGTTTATGCTTTTTCTCCGGATTACAGTAAAGAAAGTATGCAGGGAAGAAGAATTAATGCCCTTCGTGGAGCAGATGAGGAGATTGAATCTGTTTACACCTGGTTCGGAGGACGGAAATATGCAGGCAGCGAGGCGACTGAAACAAACTTCCGGGCGACAATGCGGACTCCGGCAATCTTTCACCTTGCAATGCACTCGATGTCTGATACTGTTAACTCAAAATACTCCTGTCTGGTATTTGACAAACAAGGTGATACTACCTACGATGGTAATCTTTACAATTATGAAATTAGCCTGAGCAGGATAAGCTCTCCAATGGTGGTTCTTAGTGCCTGTAACTCCGGTACGGGTACATTTTATCACGGGGAAGGACTGATGAGCCTTGCACGGGGTTTTACCTTAGCAGGTGCATCGTCGGTAATAAAAACTGCATGGGAGGTTAATGATGAAACAAGTGCGGCTATAATTACACGATTCTATTATCAGCTTTCCAAAGGGAAGGATAAGGATGAAGCTCTCCGGCTCGCCAAGCTTGAGTACCTGAGGACCCAGCCACCTGTTTATACAAATCCTTATTACTGGGCTGCATATGAGGTTCTTGGTGATAACTCACCGGTTCTCATAAAGAACAGCTTATTAATTATAATACCTGGTGCAGTTTGTATTGTGCTGACTGTTGTTCTGGTATTTTATTTCAGACGGCGGACAATCTTCTCTGCCCGTTCACGATAGGAGCTTTGACTTTGGGTTAGAAGTTTAAAACAGGTTAATGCCTTTTCCTCTTCACCTGTCTTAAGATAGATTAGACCGAGATACCACTGTGCATCTTTACTGTACCCGGAATAACTATTTGTAACACCCGTAAGTAAATTTGCTGCCGGACCGAAATTTCCTAGTTCCAATTCCGTAAGACCCATAAAGAACTGCGGCTCAATTGCAGAATTATCGCTTTCCATCGCATCCGAAAACCCGGTAACTGCTCCCTGGTAATCCCCAAGTCTGTATTTCTCAATAGCCTGGATATAATTACCGTTCATATCAGGATCTGAATTACGGGTAACAGGTGATAAGATGCTCATAGGTTCATAATAGGTATTAAAGAGTTTCTCAGGATTGTATGGGGGGAGAAGTGTCCGGAAAATGATAAAGAGGGTTATTATGGCTGCTGCTGATACTGAAGTATATTTCCGGAGTGTACTGCCCGGGATTCTCTTTCTCTCACTGCTTAATCCAGTCTCTGGTTCAATACTTTCATCCTTAAATGAGCTTATAACAAAATCCCTTATCTCCTCTGAGCGGGCATCCCTGCCTTTGGTCTTATGCTTCTTCTCATGCCACTCTTTTACCCACTCTGCCGTAATTTCGTCCAGCTTATTTTCTTCTGTTTCTTGTCTGATACTTCTGATTTCCTCATCGAGGCTATCATTGCTCCCCGTGCTCTTCAACGCATCCCTTATAAATGATTCATTTGGATTATCCCTTCTATCTTTACTATAATGATCTTTTATCATCTCCCTGACATCATCTTCCAAGCCTGGAAGATCATGATCGTTCCTTACATCTTCAAGGTCGAAGCACCCTTTCATATACCCGCTAACCACTGTAAAAAGTTCTGAATCCTCAGGACTGAGCAATGTAGTATCATCGATCCGGTTATTATTACTTCCTGCATCTGCTTCGAAATCACCTTCAATATGTCCTGGCTGGCTGCTCATCTATTTTTATTACTCGTCAATTATATCACTTAATTAATTCTCTGCCTTTGTAATTATCTCTCACCATCCTGCTGCCTCATAATAAGCCCCTAATAGATTATATTCTTTACAATACTCTCAGATCTCATTATCCTGGTGTAATCCGGATGTCTTTTCACTTTCTCAATAAGCTCCGCTTGTGCTTCACATTTCTTTTTCCTTACATAACCATACTTATATCCCAGTATCTTTGATATCTCCATTGGAGATTTGTCCAACCAGTAAAGCTTGAGGATCTTCTGACTTACTTCATCCAGAGACTCATAAACGTTTTTAAATATTGTTTCATACAATTTATTATCAAGTAAGTCAGCAATATCTTTTTCATCTTCATTATCTACCTTCCTGGTCAGAAAATTTGTACCGGCCTGTCTTTTTTCCAGAATCCTTTTCCACAGATTTTCACATACGCAGTAAAGAAAAGTCTTGAACTTACAGGTAAGAACAAAGTCATTATTGTCCAGCTTTTCAAGCATAATCATCAGTCCCTCCTGGAAGATATCTTTAGCATCTTCTCCCGTGCCACCCATCTGGCACACCATATGCCTGATCATAGGCATGAACCTTTCTGATAAGTAGGTGACTACATAGCTCTTACGGTCTCTCAGGCACTCGACGATCTCTTTATCCGAATATTCCTTCATTATTCTGGCTCCCCTCTTCAAACAAAGTTAATTCCATCCAAAGATAAGTCATTTTTTTTAATGGCACTATCAACAAAATACGGCTCACCTGGTAACAATTCAGTACCTATTCGTATTAAACCTCATGATATGGCTTTTGCAATAGAATTTAGTTGCACAAGATCAGTATATCTGTTCTGTTAATTTCAACAGGGGATTTAACAGGATCATTATGTATTGTATGAATCCAATTGAGATGATATAAAAAAACAAACCCGGGGCATTAAGCTGAAATTACTCAGATACTTAATTCTAAAGGCTTTAAGAATTGTTGATATAACAAATTCGGTGGTATAAAAAAAATAAGATGAAGTTCAAAAAGGATTTTAACCGGAAAGTAATGAAGCATCACTACAGATATTTTTTTAAATATGCCAATGACATAATAATTCTACTGGATGGCAATCTGAAGATTGTGGATGTAAATGATAAAGCCATAAGTACTTTCGGTTATACAAGAGAGGAAATGATCGGTATGGACTGCAGCAGGTTACATTCCGGATCCAGCCACATTTCAATGGCGGAATTTAAAAGAGAGATTGATGATACGGGTTCTGCTTTTTTTGAGACTGTCCGGGTAAAAAAGGATAATTCTGAATTCCCATCTGAAATAAGTGCCAGGTTAATTGAGATTAACGGAGTCAGATATTATCAGACCATCGGACGTGATATTACTAACAGGAAAATGATCCAGGCTGAATTGCTCAGGGAGAAGGAAAGAGCCCAGGAGAATGACAGGCTTAAAACAGCTTTTCTGCATAACATTTCACATGAGATACGAACTCCTCTGAATGCGATAGTAGGATTCTCTGCCTTACTTGGTGAACAGGATCTGGATAAGGCAACAAGACAATCCTTTGCTGATACTATTTTAAACAGCAGTGATACTCTCCTTTCAATATTAAGCGACATCATTGAATTTTCAAATATTCAGGCGAACATAGTAAAAGTAACCAGGGAAGAATTCAACCTGAATGGTGTTATCAAATCTCTGTATGATCAGTTTCTTTTAAGAGCAGAAAAGAAAGGATTTATACTAATGACTGAAGCAGGATTGCCAGATAAAGATTCAGTGATAGCCACAGACAGGATAAAACTGATACAGATCTTTAGCAACCTGCTGAATAATGCGTTTAAATTTACCCGGCAGGGGCAAATCATATTTGGTTATATTGTTAAAGATAAGCTGCTCGAATTTTATGTTTCAGATACGGGGATAGGTATCGATAAAAAATATCACGAAAAAATCTTTGACCGGTTTTATCAGATAGAAGATCCTTTAACAAAACATTTTGAAGGGACCGGCTTAGGATTATCAATATGCAGAGCCTATGTTGAACTCCTTGGAGGTGAAATAGGTTTGTCTTCCATCCCGGGTGAAGGATCGACATTTGTTTTTACTCTTCCTTATAAGCGACAGTCAGAATCTGAAACGAAGCCACTTTCTATGCCAAATGGTAAGGATTTCAGGTTCCCGTTAATCAAGAAAATCCTGGTAGCAGAAGATATTGACATTAACTTTAAATTAATAGCAAAATATCTGTCTGAAGCTAATGTTGAAGTATTACGGGCATCAAATGGTAAGGAAGCAGTTGAAATAGCTTCTTCCTATCCAAATCTGGATCTGATTTTGATGGATATAAAGATGCCGGTAATGGATGGTTATGAAGCCACAAAGTTGATAAGAGAATCGAACAAACATGTTCCCATTATAGCCCAGACTGCTTATGTTGATGATAGGAGTAAAGTAATTGAATGTGGTTGTTCAAGTATCATTACAAAACCATTTAACAAGGCAGAACTTTTAAGAACAATTAAAGAGTTTATTTAATG
>CAYQBZ010000321.1:0-4589 GCA_964415855.1 uncultured Rikenellaceae bacterium | reverse complement strand
AACTGTTAAAAATTTAAGACTACAAACTAAAAAGAAAAGATGAAATATTTCATCATCTGTTATGAATGCTAACAAAAATGAGGCTACGACACTCCACGCTGAGAGTCGCCTCGTGGGTAGTTCTTCTGATGAAGAGCCTGGCGCGGGAACCAAGATTTTTCCGCAAAACGAAATCCCAATTCAGTTAGTTAGCAACCGAAGTACGGAGTTTATGCACCGTTACTTTCCCCTAACAACTATAGATTCCTGGAATGATTGGAAGTGGCAGCTTCGAAATGCAATAACCAGCATCGACGAGCTGCAGAAGATCATGAAGCTGTCAGAGAAGGAGATAATGGCCATCAATAATCTCAAGGGCCGGCTTCCTCTCAGGATCACTCCATATTTTGCCTCGCTGATATACAAGACAAAGTTCTCTGATCCGATGAGACGGAATGTGGTACCTGCTGTTGAGGAATTACTGCAGCACAGTACGGAACAAACAGATCCTCTTCATGAAAAATCGTTTTCGCCTGTCAGGGGCATTGTCCACCGTTATCCCGACAGGGTACTCTTCACGGTAACCCAGGTATGCTCAAGTTATTGCAGATATTGTACGAGGTCACATTCCGTGGGTCAGTTCGACCGGCTAGGAAAGCAGGACTTTGAAAGAGCATTTAATTATATAGCCAGCCATACTGAGATACGCGATGTTCTTATAAGCGGCGGCGATCCTCTCACTTTAACCGACGATGCTTTGGATCATATCCTCTCAAGAGTTCGTCGCATTGAGCATGTTGAGATCATCAGGATCGGCACAAGGATACCTGTTGTTTTGCCGCAACGCGTTACAGATAACCTCATAAGAATTTTAAGAAAGTACCACCCCCTGTTCCTCAGCCTTCATTTTTCACATCCGTCTGAAATAACGGAGGAATGCGCCAGCGCCTGCATTAAACTTGCTGATGGTGGTTTCCCTCTGGGCAGTCAGACCGTCTTGCTGAAAGGCATTAATGATAACGTGCCTGTTATGAAAGAGCTCTTTCATAAGCTACTAAAGATCCGTGTCAGGCCATATTATCTTTACCAGTGCGACCTTATCCCGGGCTCAGGACATTTCAGGACAACGGTAAAAAAAGGTCTTGAAATAATAAAGGGACTGCGCGGCTTCACCAGCGGTTATGCCGTACCAACGTTTGTTGTTGATGCACCGGGTGGCGGAGGCAAAATTCCATTATTGCCAGACTATGTTGTGGATCATAACAGTGAACGTATTGTATTACGCAACTATAAAGGAGTAGTTTGCGAATATCCTGAGAAATAGACAAGACAGATGAAGATTGGCCTGACATTTGATCTCCGGTCATGGTACACTGACCGTAGCTATACTATGGAGGAAACTGCGGAATTTGACAAGCAGGAAACAGTTGATGCCCTCGAAAAAGCCCTTAATACGATGGGTTATGCGACAGAACAGGTTGGTAATTTATTTCAGCTTGTCGGAGCTCTTGCCAGGGGAAAGAGGTGGGATATGGTCTTTAATATTACGGAAGGACTTTATGGTGACGGAAGGGAGTCGGCGGTCCCTGCAGTATTGGACCAGTACAGGATACCCTATGTATTCAGCGGTCCGTTGATAATGGGTATTTCTCTTAATAAACACCTGGCCAAACTGGTGGTAGCATCTGCCGGCGTTCCCGTGAGTCCTGGATGCCTGTTGAACGACCCTGAAGATGCTGACGGCTGTTCTCTTGATTTTCCTTTATTTGTAAAGCCTGTATCGGAAGGAACAGGTAAGGGAATAACTGAAAAAAGCCTTGTAAATAATACTTCTGAACTTAAAGTAATGGTAAGCAGGGTTGTCAGTGAATACAGGCAACCTGCACTGGCAGAAGAGTATCTGCCGGGACGTGAATTCACTGTCGGTATTGTCGGAACAGGAGATTCTGCGGTAGCATTAGGCGGTATGGAGGTTATTTGCAGGGAGAATCTACCCTATTCAGTGGAGGTAAAGGAGAACTACGAGAATTACTGTAAATATATACCAATAGATGCTGATATTATTGATGTTTGCAAAAAGGTGGCACTTGATGCCTGGAGAGCTCTTGATGCGGTTGACGGGGGACGTGTGGATCTGAAGGCAGACAGGCACGGCAACATTTGTTTCATAGAAGCCAATCCGCTTGCCGGACTTAACCCTGTCCATTCTGACCTTCCAATTCTATCAAGGATGTACGGTATTGAATACCAGGCATTAATAGAGATGATAATGAAAGCAGCGATAAAACGGCTGAATATATAAGGATCTTATGGATTTAAATATGAGTATAATTGAGAAGATGTTGTATAATATATAATGAACCGCGCGAAGGGGCCCTGCCCGATGAGCTGGATGTACTTGACCAGGTGGCATATATTGAAGAGCACCTTGTCAGGCTGGGTATTTCAGTATACAGGAAAGGGATAACAAAGCTGTTCATGGATGAGATTGACGAACTGGCAGAGGAGAAGCCTGACTTTGTTTTTAACCTTGTTGAATCAATAAATAATAAAGGAGAGCTTAGCTATTTTATTCCTGCATTGCTCAATATGCATTCAATCCCATATTCAGGTAATCCGCTCGAAGCAATGTTCATAACGACGAACAAAGTACTTGCTAATAATGCTGTTAGTCAAGCCGGAATAAGCTGTCCGCAGTCATTTTCGCCATCGCAGCATCATATGCTGAAAACAGGCAGGAAATATATCGTAAAACCTATATGGGAGGATGGTTCACTGGGTATAACAGGCGATTCAGTCTTTGAGTGCACACCCGGTTCCGCGAAGAAGCTTATTCCTCTTGATGATTCACACTGGTTCATTGAGGAGTATATAGATGGCAGAGAGTTCAATATCAGCATCCTGTCAGGGAAGAACGGTCCCGAAGTATTGCCTCCTGCAGAAATAGTCTTTGTTGATTATGGTGAAAATAAGCCCCGGATCGTCGACTTCAAAGCGAAATGGGATAAGGGAAGCTTTGAATATAAGAATACCGTGCGCGAATTTCCGGGGAAAAGCCTTGATCCCGTTCTTGAACACAATCTGGTCAGTACGGTCCTGGCATGCTGGCACCTGTTTGGACTTAAAGGTTATGCAAGAGTTGATGTAAGGACAGACGTGAATAATAATGTATATGTCATAGAAGTAAATGCAAATCCTTGCATATCTCCCGACAGTGGTTTTGTTGCAGCCGCACTAAAGGCCGGGTATCCGTTTACAGATGTTCTTGAAAGAATAACAGGTGATCTGAACAGTTCAGCCTAATGGCACACGTGCCCTGCTTTCTCCAGGCTGACTTATTTTATCAGGCTGGCGTTGTAATATTCAGGCAGGCCTGTCACTTCCGCACCCAGCCAATCAGGCTTGTCAAATAGCTCATCATCAGATGAAAGCTCAATTTCAGCAATTATAAGGCCTTCATTCCTGTCGTGAAATACATCAACCTCAAAAGTGTGTTTTCCTGAAGGTACCAGATATCTTGTCTTATATATTCTCCCCGGCAGGCAGACTGTCAGCAACTCCTTTGCTTCCGTCATGCCAATCCGGAATTCCCATTCGCTTTTGGTTATTGAATTTACCGCTGCCCTGCCCTTGATAGTTATGAAGGCGTCATTGTCGGTGATCCTGATCCTGACAGTCCTGACAGGATCGACGGACAGATAGGCCTGGATAATACTTATCTCCCTAATAGCCAGCTGTTTGAACTCGCCCTTTACTAAAAACTTGCGTTCCGTCTCAGTTGCCATTTTTCCTTTAAAGTTAATATTAATCCCTGAAATCATCCTTACTGTGAAACAACACCTGTAACAAATCATCAGCAGTACATCATCATTTATTAATAAAACTATCCTCCCTGTCCTGCAACCAAAAGACCTGTTTTCCTGTCATAAATTACAGCAGTAACACATTAGAAGACATGACATTTATCAAATTATAGGCAGGTTTGACGTAATAAATTTTTTATTACCCGGCTTATTTGATATTTTTATTTCCCGGTAACTGATAGATGCTAAATATTACTTAACCATTTTACAGCTATGAAATCAAGACTTCTCCTCTCCCTGCTTCTGACATTTTCCTTTTATCTTTTATCTTCCCAGGTGCCTCAGGGATTTAATTACCAGGGCGTGGCACGTGACGGGTCAGGTAATCCGATCACAAACCAGGACCTGATGGTTAAGGTTTCTGTCCTGAGCGATACAACCGGATTCTGTGCGACAGGTAACGGGACCTATATATGGGAAGAGCAACATTCCGTTCATACAAATGCTTTCGGATTGTTTGGGCTCGTGATAGGAACTGAGGCATGGGTACAGGGCTCTGCCACTACTTTTGATGCTATTGACTGGAACCAGGGTCCTCTTTTTGTCGGTATCAAGATCCAGTATCCTTCGCCAACATGGAAAAATATGGGTACTGCCCCATTAAACTCCGTCCCCTACTCCATGGTAGCAGATATGGCGAACGGAATTGCAAATGGTTCAAAGCTTGAAGTTATCAGTGATGACGACCTGGGGACAGATGCACTTTTCGAGGTAAGAAGAAAAGACGGGCAGACGGTGTTTGCCGTT
>CAYQBZ010000320.1:0-4607 GCA_964415855.1 uncultured Rikenellaceae bacterium | reverse complement strand
AAAAGCAGGACTTGTTAATACTCGATGATTTTGGGATACAGCCCTTTGATAATCAAAGCCGATCTTCACTCATGGAAATTATTGAGGACCGCCATGGCAAACGCTCAACAATCATCACTTCACAACTCCCGGTATTGCAATGGCATGAGATTATCGGAGAAAATACTATTGCAGATGCTATATTAGATCGCATCGTACATCAGGCACATCGTATTGATCTCTCAGGGGAATCGATGCGTAAACGAAATAATAAAACACCTATATCACTTGTAGAAACAGACTAAAAAAATAACTTTGTAAAATCACCCTGAAAATTATGATGAAAATAAAGCAAAAAAGGATGTTTACTTAGGGTGGTCAATATGTCCGATTTTTCCAGTAGGGATATAATAGATAAAAAATCCTGCCAATAATTTGACAGGATTTTCTTTTTTGGTTCAAAACGTGGTTCAAAATGTTGTAACTACTTGAATAACACGTCCATTATGTCGGGGTAGCAGGATTCGAACCTGCGACCACCTGCTCCCAAAGCAGGTACGCTAGCCGGACTGCGCCATACCCCGGAAATGAACCGCAAAAGTATTACTTATTTTGTAAATTCATAAACTTATAATGAGTAATTTATTATTTTAAGTTTTTCTCCTTTGTTTTATCACTTGCACTTAGATCGATGAGCTTTAATTCATATCCTATTACTGCAAGGTCAGGCTTTGAAGGGGAAATATGGGATTAACGCCAACAAAACAGGGATTAATATGAAGTACAGAGCCCGGAAAATGGAGCAGGAGATACCATCCTGTGGTTTATTTTATCCGGACAGTGAGAACAGCTATCCTGTTGGAGGCTATTTAAAAGCTTTTATAACAATGCCGCTTGCAGGAGATCTTCCTTTGGTATTAAGTGATTCCGGCAAGGTAATCTCTTTTTTATCATAATAAATATGAATATAGTATAAGCCCTCCTTTGAGAATTTCATAGGGACGGTGTACAATGTTCCCTTCTTATAGCCTGAAATGTCCCAAGCAGCTATTCTCAGATAAATTTCACCCGTATAGTCCTGGTAACTGCCTCTTCGCCTTAGCTGGGCAGGTTTCACAGGTACGGGGAACTTCTCATAATAAACAATAATGAAATACGGGAAATATTCACCGCCTGGTTTGAATGTAATATTAAATGTCTGACCGGTACTTACCTGGTCAGGGATATCCTCAAATACAAAATACCTGTCAATGAACTCTTCATAGTACCTGAACTGATTTTCCGAGATATAATATCCTATTCCGGCATAATTATGGGATTTTTCGATAATATTTTGCTTATGACCGTCATTTGGAGCTCTTTCCGACATGAATGAGGCGTGACCGGCTTTCATTTTTTGAATGATTTCCTGCACAGACCGGTCATATCCTGATGATGACCATTCCCCATAGGCATTCTCTGAAACATGATCATAACCCCCGGCAAATGCATATCGCTGGTATGGAGTCTCACCTGCCATATTCCAATGACCTGTGAAATCATTCTCGGCGGCTTCCTTGCTCATCATGTTGGCAACACGGGAAGCAAGGATATCGAGCTTAACAGGATCCGCCCTGTAGAGTTTTCGGCTTTGGTTAATGATTTCAAGCTGAGCAAGCTTCAATTTAAGTGCTTCATCATCGTCCTTATATTCCGGAAGCCTCATTTCCCGGTTATTCTGCTCCCTGTAATACTCAAGATCGGCCGGACCGGCTGTTCCCGCACCCTGTGAATAAAGGTGAAGTGGAAGTATTAAAAGCAATATGATTTTTAATGATTCTTTCATCTTTTTCTGAACAATCGGGAGTTATTTTTGTTTTAATTTTGTAAATAAACCAAAAAAATGAATAATATTAAGCTGGCAGCAATGGTTTTCTTTCTTACCGTGGGACCGACTTGTCTGGCACAATCATCGGGATTCTACGATTTTAAAGTGAAAACCCTTGACGGAGGCGAGTTTGATTTCAGTACATTGAAAGGGAAAAAAGTAATGGTTGTGAACACTGCCTCTAAATGTGGTTTTACACCTCAGTATAAGGACCTTGAGGATGTTTACCAACAATATGGTGATGAGCTTGTGATAATAGGTTTTCCTGCAAATAATTTTGCTAACCAGGAGCCGGGTACGGCAAGTGAGATACAAAAGTTCTGCACAGATAATTATGGGATAACATTTCCGATGATGGCAAAAATTTCCGTTAAGGGAAAGGATATGCATCCTCTCTATAAATGGCTTACATCCAAGGAGGAAAATGGTGTAATGGATTCAGATGTCAGATGGAACTTTCAGAAATATCTGATTGACGAAAACGGCAAACTCGTTGATGTTATCTATTCCAGGGAGAAACCAAATTCTGATAAAGTTCTCGCATGGATATCTTCTGAATAAAGTTTGGGTTTTTGATCAGGTTGACAGGGGTTGCCTCGTCCGGTTTAATCGGGGCAGCCCTTTTTTTTATAGTGCTATGGTAAGGATATCTCCCGACTTGGTCACCTGATAGGATTTAAGCGGATCCGGGGCAGGCCCGTTAATAACCGTGCCTGTTTTTGAGTATACTGACCCATGACAGGGGCACTGAAGATTATCATCTGCCAGAACATACGCAACTATACAACCCTGGTGCGTGCAAATACTATTCAGGGCAATGAATTTATCACTTCCCGTATTGGCAATAAGGATATCCTGAACAATCCTGGATCCTCCGGCAGTGTTCAAAGCTGAATTTTCAGCCTTAGTAAGGTCCAGTGTAATCTTACTCCCGTTATTATTTCCTCCGGGATCAACCGGATCTGTTGCCTTTGTACAACTGGTCAGTGCTGACGGGATGACGAGCAATGCCGTACCGCCCAGTATAAACTTTTGGACTACTTCTCTTCTGTTCATTTTCTGTTGATTTATTAATTCATTTCATAGTGTGAAACAAATAATAATACATATTGTTTAATCTTTGATAAATAAAATGAGCTGCGATGGCACGATGGTGTAAGGGTACGACTGCGGTAAAGGATTTAACGCCCTTCACGACCTGCAATACAATCAGACAACAAAAGGGATGAACATTTTTGTCGCCTTCATATATTCGCGGTATTCATCACCAAATTTTGTAATCATCTCCTTTTCTTCGATACGGGCTGTAACCCATACTGCGAATATGTTTATCAGTCCCAGGATGAGCTGGACCTTGGCCGGATTTTTAAGCATGACTCCTGTACCCAGGAGAAGCAGGGAGAGATAGAGAGGATGCCTGATGGATCTGTATATCCCTGTTTTAACAAGCAACGATGTGTTCTCAAAATTTGAGTCAGGCTTACCCTTCCCCTTCCCTTTCAGTGTAACATATCCTGCAATAACCGCCCAGGCTGAAAGTATAAGCAGTATCCATGATATTACATGCAGGAGTGAAAACGGATACTTAAACCATAGCTTAAGATTCATCAATACCTTTATGAAAATACTCTCAAATGAGAAGAACCTGGCTATGCCATGATACCTTTTATATTTTACAGACAGGAACCAGGAAATCAGGATAATTACAACTGTACCAGTTAAGAGAACATAATTATTCATTTTAACTATTTGTCCGAACACCTTTCGTTCACCTTTTTAATATAGTTATACACTTCTGTCTGTGACCTTATGCTTTTCTTGCCTGGTTCAATAAAGGTATTTGACTGGGTCAGATCAAATTTTCTGGCTTTTACATTATCATCCCACTGGATTTCAAAGATATTCTTTATCTCATTCTTCAGGCTTTTGTCAAAAACAGGACAGGTAACTTCTATTCTTCGATCAAGGTTTCTTGGCATTATATCGGCAGAAGTTATATATACCTGTTCGTTTCCTCCGTTATGGAAAATCATGAATCTGGTATGTTCAAGGAACCTGTCAACAATACCTATTGCTTCAATATTCTCACTTTGCTTGTTTTCCCCTGGAACGAGAGACAGCATGCCTCTTATAATCATCCTGGTCTTTACACCTGCATTACTGGCTTCGTACAGGTAATTAATGATCTCAGTATCGGTAAAGTTATTTAACTTCAAACAGATGTAAGCTTTCTTCCCTGCCCTGGCATTTTTTATTTCATTCTCAATGAGCAGGATGATCTTGTTCCTTAGAAAAAACGGAGAAAGAACGAGATGATAGAAATTATCTTTCCTGTAGTTTACACTGAAGAAGTTAAACGCCTTGAAAACTTCATTGGTGATCTTCTTATTGGTAGTTAATAGCAGATGGTCGGTATAAATCCTTGCTGTATCTTCATTAAAATTACCTGTACCTATTGCAGCATAACGCTGGTTAATGTCATTCTTTACACGTGTAATAAGACATAGCTTTGAATGTACCTTCAGTCCGGGCACACCATAGATAACCTTGACACCCTCATCAAGAAGCTTATTACCCCAGAGGATATTTGCCTCCTCATCGAACCTGGCCTGAAGTTCAACCACAGTGGTAACGCTTTTCCCGTTCCGGACGGCATTAAGAAGGGCATTTATCACACTTGAGTTGCGTGCAAGCCTGTACAGGGTAATCTGTATAGATATAACAGCAGGATCGAGTGATGCCTCCCTCAGAAGATCAATAA
>CAYQBZ010000319.1:0-4623 GCA_964415855.1 uncultured Rikenellaceae bacterium | reverse complement strand
TTTGCTTTTTCCCTGACCCAGAAAAGAGGTTTGTAAAGAGGTGAAATAAATTGGGACTGGAGCTGTTGTGTAACAAGGTGTTGAATTATTCTGCCTTTATAAAAGCCGTTCAAATCGTGTAGACCTATCATTTCAGCCTGATGGCCCAGCATATAATTGAGCAAGCCCGTATCAACGAACTGAAGCCTGGGTTTTCTTGTAATATTAGGAATTGCAGGAGGTTCAACAACTGTTGCAGGGTAAATAAGCTGTACTATCCTGGCCATATCAAGAGCTCTTAAAGCTTCCCCCACTTCCCGTGACCTGTAATTAGAATTCCCGAATCCTGCCATTGTAATTCTGTCTTTTTCAAAAGGAGCTGTATTTATTATATGCCGGATAACTTTCCTTTCAGTTGAATTCGAAGCATATTTTTCAACATCATCATTATAGCTTTGCCATAAGGCTGAGTATACTTCCCCGAGATTAATCATGTTATCATCTTCTACATATCTTTTTATAATCTCAGGCATACCTCCTATGATTGCATAATCATGAAAAAGATCCAGAATAATATCATGTGCAAATTTCCGGACAGGTATATTTTCAAGTTCGGCAACTATCTCGTTTCTGTTGATCGCTGAAAGGAATTCATTAAAATCAAAAGGATGAAGGACCATTTGTATTACCCGGCCTACCGGGAAAGAAGGGACTTCTTTTAAAGCAAATTCAAGTAATGAACCGGCAGCAATAAAATACAGGTAAGGATACTCTTCATAAAAATATCTTAACATTTTAATTGCTTCTGGTGATTCCTGAATCTCATCAATAAATATAAGTGTAGATTCCTTTGTAAATGGCACACCTCTGCTTAAGAATATCGCATTTATCATATCCCCGGCATCATCAACTCTGTCAAAAAGTCCTCTGTCTTTTTCTTTTTCCAGATTAAGATTAATAAACCATTTGAATTCATTACCAAATTCCTGTACAAGCGTTGATTTACCTGTTTGTCTTGCTCCTCTGATTATCAAAGGCTTATGATCCCGGCCTTTTTTCCAGTCCAGCAGGTCTTTATATAAATTTCTTTTAAAAAACATTGCTTTTGTTATAAATAATACCCTTTTTAACAGAATATTTGTACTACTATACACGCAAATATATAATTATTCTGTATCATATACAAGGCAAATATTAATATATTTTGTAATAAATACAGATCTCTAGAGTATTGATTGCTTGTTGCTTCGAATTTAATAAGGATTCGGCAGACAAATTGGGTGCTGGTTCTATGCTCTCCGCACTGAGCCCTGACCTGTCATCCGAAGCTTTTGCGAAGGATGAGCTCCTTGCTCCCCACCAAGCCGTTGCTGTCCTTCGTCCAGATATGGCTTGCAAAGCCTGTGCTCTATTAATGGTTTTTAATTACATTTGTTAAAACAAAACTATTACCATGGCCAGGTTTACCAGAATTGCCGTTATAACTAAGATGATGGAGACGGGTATTATTCCCATTTTTTATCATAAGGATCCTGTAGTATGCAGGGATGTTGCAAAAGCCTGTTATGAGGGAGGAATAAGGGTTTTTGAATTCACAAACAGGGGTGATTATGCCCATGAGGTCTTCTGTGATCTTAATAAATGGGCAGAAGAGAAGCTTCCGGACCTGATTATGGGTGTTGGATCAGTGGTGGATGCAGGTACTGCTTCACTCTATATCCAGCTGGGAGCTAATTTTATTGTTTCTCCAATACTGAATCCTGATATGGCAAAGGTTTGTAACCGGAGAAAGATTCTCTGGTCACCGGGATGCGGTTCGGCATCTGAAGTCAATTATGCCGAAGAGCTTGGCGCGGAGATCATAAAAATATTCCCCGGATCATCAGTTGGGGGACCTGAATTTATTAAATCCATGAAAGGACCCTGTCCATGGACAAGCTTGATGCCAACCGGGGGAGTGGAACCTACGGAAGAAAACCTGAAGGCATGGTTCGATGCCGGTGCAGTTTGTGTAGGTATGGGGTCGAAATTGATAACAAAAGAGATCTTACAGAATAAGGACTGGAAGAAGCTGACTGAAATGACTACATCAGCATTGAAGCTAGCAAGAATAAAAGCCCCCCCTGGGGGGTTTGGGGGTAAATAAAATCCGCTGGCGCGGATTTAGCGAAGAGTAATCCGTGCCTATAAAGCACCGATTGTAAATCGGCGCTAGCAATAGTTCTGATTGTTTGTAAATAAGGATATAAACAAATATTTAAAATCATGAAAAAGAAGATCTTAGATGTATTTTTTATTCTGGGTGCACTGACCCTCACCTTGTCTGCAGGGTCACAGGATATCGTTCTACCGGAGCCTGATATTACAGGTGGAAAACCATTAATGCAAGCTCTGAATGAGAGACAATCCACGAGAGAATTTACTGATGGTAAAATTTCTGATCAGCAGCTCTCTGAACTATTATGGGCAGCCTGGGGTATAAACAGGCCTGAGGATAAGAAGAGAACTGCTCCCTCATCACGTAACATGCAGGAGATTGATGTTTATGTATCGATGCAAAGCGGCTTATACCTCTATTCAGCTGAAACACACACACTAAAACAGATTCATAACAGGGATATTCGTTCCCTGTGCGGAACACAGGATTTTGTTGCTACAGCACCTCTTAATCTGATTTATGTGGCTGATTTGGGAAAATTAGGGAAAAATGAGGGAGACGAGATTACGGAATCTGATCTCCTTTCTTCATACGCAAATACTGGTTTCATTGCCCAGAATGTATATCTCTATTGTGCTTCTGCAAACCTTGGCTGCGTGGTAAGAGGGATGGTTCCCAAAGCTAAGCTTGCTCCGGAAATGGGATTGAGGTCGAACCAGGTTATAATACTGGGGCATACAATTGGGGTACCAGTGAAATAAAAGTCTTGCGGTCTTGTGGTCTTTTTACCACGGAGTGACACGGAGGAACACGGAGTTATTCACGGAATGTAATTCCTCCTCTCTTAGCTCTTAGCTCTTTGCTCTAAGCCCTGATCTGTCATCCGAAGCTTTAGCGAAGGATGAGCCCTTCACTCCCCTTCCCACACTCCCACACTCCCACACTCCCGCACTCACTCTTCATTCCCCCGGTGCGCGATACAGTTCAATATTCGAAATAACCGGGCAGGCTTTTGATTCAGTAATACTTACCTTGATCTTGTTTGTCAGGGTAACTGGGAATTTGCGTATTACTTTGTTTCCTATTGTCGTTCCATCCACCAGATGTACCCATTCTCCGTTACTGAATGCTTCTATTTTGAATTCCTGCACTCTCTGTCCCAGATTGATATATTCCTGAAGCAATATCCTGTTGACTTCAGTTTCTGTACCAAGATCTATTACCAGTTCTGCAGTAAGCTGGTCATCTTTCGGTGCCCAGTAGGTACCATTATCACCATCAACAGTATTAGCCGGCCGGTAATCTTTTCCTCTTGTATTTGATGCAGTAACTATTCTGTCTTTTGCAAGGTCAGTTTCAAATTCCTTATCAAGAAGCTCTTTAAAACCCATCAATGACTTAACATCATTTTCATGCAGAAGTCCTCTTGTGTCGGGAGGTACATTAAGCAGGAGGTTGCTGTTCCTGCCAACCGATGAATAATAAAGCTCCAGAAGGTTCTCCGGTGATCTCACTTTATCATTCTGACTTTCATGCCAGAACCATCCCGGACGAATAGAGACATCGACCTCAGCAGGCACCCAGTATTCTCCATCCTCATGTCCTTCACCAAGGATATTTGCAAAATCACCGCCCGGATACATTTCATCCTTATTCAGCATGCACCAGTTTGTGAGGCTTCCCATACCGCGTTCATTGCCGACCCATCGTACATCGGGACCGGCATCGCTGAACATCACGGCATTAGGCTGCAATTCCCTCACAATAAGGTGTGTAAGGATCCAGTCGTAATAGGTTTTATTATCTATCCTCCTTACCTCTCTCGCTCCGCCGTAATAACCGTCGCCTCCATTTGCTCCGTCGAACCATACCTCGAAAATATTTCCATAATTTGTAAGCAGTTCTGCAAGCTGGTCGCGGTAATATGTTATGTATTCCGGAGTCCCGTAAACCGCACTGTTACGGTCCCAGGGAGACAGGTAAATACCCATCTTCAATCCATATTCGTCACATGCTCTCCTGAGGTCCCAGATCAGATCACCTTTACCATCTTTCCAGGGAGAGTTTTTAACAGAATGTTCGGTATATTCCGAAGGCCACAGGCAGAATCCGTCGTGATGCTTTGCAGTGATGATAATTCCTTTCATCCCTGCTTCACTTGCCACCCTTGCCCACTGGTTACAATCAAGTTCTGTCGGATTGAATACCGATTCCTTTTCATCGCCGTAACCCCACTCTTTGTCTGTAAAAGTATTAACCGTGAAATGTACAAACATGTAATACTCCATTTCATGCCAGGCGAGCTGCCTCCCGGATGGTACCGGTCCCAATGGTTCAGGTGGTGTAACCTTTGCACATGATGAGAAAAATATGACAATTAAAAGAAATAAAACTTGTTTTTTCATGGCGATTCAATTTTAATTAACAACAAACAGATCTTTTATCCTGATATTTCTGAATTTAACAACAGATCCATGGCCAAGAAA
>CAYQBZ010000318.1:0-4631 GCA_964415855.1 uncultured Rikenellaceae bacterium | reverse complement strand
AATCATACAATTACTGCTTCCCAGCTCCAGGGACTTGATGATTATGATGTTACCCTTACCGATAATTCCACCGGATTTACTGCCGACCTGAAAACAACTCCTTCACTGATCTTTGCAGCAACAAAAGGAACTATTTCAGGCAGATTTGTGCTTAAAATAGGCTCTGTAACAACAGGATTTGAGAATATGACCGTAAACAATACGATCTTTAATATATACCAGGCTAACAACCAGATCAATATCCAGACTTTAGCCGATGAATGGGAAGGAAAAACAGGATCTGTACGACTGCTTGACCTGTCCGGAAGAACGATCTCAGACAAATCAGATGCAGGATTCAGTAAGAATTCACTGACACAGGTACAGTCGCCGGGGGCAAAGGGATTATACATTGTTGAGATAAGAGCGGGTGCAATGAGGTACGTGGGAAAGGTGGTGGTAAAGTAGGTACAAAGGCCCAGAAGCACAAAGGCGCAAAGCGATTATAATAAAATAACGGTTTTGCCTTTGAGCCTTTGAGCCTTTGAGCCATTTAAATATATTTGTAAATTATTTTTTTAAAAGTACTTTTGTAAATCATCTTTACACACTTGAATATCACAAGGAACAACATATCATCCAGAAAACCATATAACAGACCCGAGGTTACCAGGATCATCCTGGATAACTCTATTTCCCTTGTTATGATGACCACATTGCCACCAAACCCTCCTCCGAGAGGTGGCGGCAGCAAAGGAACCGACGAGCCCTTCCAGAGTCCGTTCGGGGATAAGCCGTTTGGATAGGATTATACCCGGAAGATACAGCATTGTAATAAATGAGTCTCTGGGAGGGGACTCATTTTTTTAAGTTGAAGTGGGTTTAATGAGGTTGAAGAGGGTTTAAGGGAGTTTAAAGGGGTTGAAGTTTCCCCTTTCAACCATTTTCAACCTTCTTCAACTCTCTTCAACACTCTTCAACTCTCTTCAAAACTATCTCCCAACAGAATTGCATAGGTTATTTAGCATCAGGGATATAACATGGATATCTTTTCTAAGTTCTGCCAGTGTTCCAGCGTCAAGATATTCAAGATCATTACTAATAATAAGTTGATTCAGAGTCTCCATCAGACTAGAGAAAGCTATATTGTAGAAATGTGCCTGATCCCTTTTTGACTTTCGGGACGATCCTTCTGCAATATTGCTACATATCGAGATTACTGCTCTTCTTAACTGGCTGACCATAACGAATTTTTCTGATTCAGAAAAGGCTTGAGTTATTTTATAGACCTTTTTTGTCAGGAGTCTGGACTTATTCCAAACCTCAAGTCGTTCAAAACTAAAAGTGTACATAATGATGATTTTAAAGTTAATACAGCGATGACTAACCAAATATATTAATTTTTTAGTGAGTATCATTGATATTTTTAACTTATTAAGGTTCAAATAGGTTGAAGGGGGTTTAATGAGGTTGAAGAGGGTTGAAGGGAGTTTAAAGGGGTTGAAGCTTCCCCTTTCAAACATTTTCAACCTTCTTCAACTTTCTTCAACTCTCTTCAACTTTCTTCAACTCTCTTCAACTTTCTTCAACATTTCCATATTTCATAACTTTCAACTATCAATCATCGTTAAACCATTTATCTTTAAATATTTAGTAGTTATGAATAAATTTTCATAATTTTAAGCAGTTTTCGATGAACGGTCTGAAAAATTATTGTGAATTGTCAACCTTTTAGCTGAAAATGTTGTCATAATAATAAACGTCCTTAAATATCTTGAGTTTTATAGTGGATAACTTTAATTTTGAATCCCATCGACCGACAGAAAATAACAAGCAGTTATGAAACCTCGACTCTTATTCATAATATTACTAATCATTCTGGCTTTCCCGGCCACATCACAGCCTCCGGAAACAACATACCTCGGAAATATTGCAAAAGATGGGTATGAAGATGATGAAACCTATGGCCCCTTCAACATAGGATTTACCTTTAATTTCTATGGTAACAATTATACCCAGTTCTACATAAATTCAAACGGACAGGTATTATTTGGTTCAGGCTCTTTTGAAAGCACAGAATCCGCTATACCTGCTGCAACAATCCCGAATAACTTCATTGCTCCGTTCTGGGATGACCTGGTTGTCGATTCTTATGGGAAGATCCTCTACACAACTGTTGGTGTTGCAACCAACAAGAAGTGTATTATCCAGTTTAAGAATATGGGTTTCTACCCGGCCCCTGCGACACTGGGTACATTTTCAGTGATCCTGTATGAAGCAACCAATATAATACAGATCCAGTACCGATTGATTGTTCTGAGTTACTCCGATAAGGCACATGGTAACAGTGCAGCGATAGGAGTTGAAAATTCAACCGGAACAGCCGGTGTTCAATATGCTTATCATAATCCGGCAGCTGTTGCTACGGAACAAGCTATTTCATTCACTCCTGTTGCAGGTCCATCCTATACAGTTAACTCAAGTGCACTTTACGATGGGGTATATCTGACAACTAACCTTAGCCTGCCTGAACCCGGGATTACCAACCTTATAAGCCCTCCGCAGGATGCGGAAATCGGCTCTGACTTTACTTTCCAGTGGTCAAGCGCTTCCCACGCAGCATCATATACTTTATATATTGGAACTGATCCTGAACTTATCGGAGCCACAGCTTATCCTACAGGATCCAACCTTTCTTACGATATTACAGGACTTACTCTTAATGAAACATATTACTGGGGAGTCTTTTCAAAGAATGCAACAGGAACTACCTGGTGTGAAATAAAAAGGTTTACAACAAGACCTGATCCTCCTTGCCGTCCCGTTCCCGAGTCTAAATGGGTCGAACAAGGAATGAATATTACTATTAAATTAAAAGATTCAGGTTGTGATTCAGGCACCAAAATTGCTATAATTACTTCTCTCCCTACCCAGGGACAACTTTATCAATATGATGCCGGAACGAGAGGTGCACTTATTTCATCCGTGCCTGCTTCTGTATCTGATGCAGACATGAAAGTAATTTATGCTGCAACAGGCAACACAGGTACCGGAGTAGGAAATTTCGATTTCAGGATAAATGATGCAGGCGGAGATTCACCAGAGGCAACTTTGATTGTAAATGTAAGTCCTCCCGACGTACCTAATGTGCTATACCTGGCAAAAAAACCAAATGTTGAAATACAATTTGATATACCAATGGCAGACCCTGCCGGAAAGCAGGACCAGTTTGAGGTAAAAGTCAATGGCTCTCCTGTTACCATTAACTCTGCCAGCCTTAAAACGGGAGATCCCTATACAATTGTCTTAACACTTGCAACACCACTTTCAGGTTCTGAAACTGTTCTTGTTTCATATACTCCCGGAGATGTTACAGGATCCACAGGAGGGTACCTTCTTCCATTTACAGATCAGCCTGTTACCCTGACAGCCCAGACCATCACCTGGGCCCAGTCACTTACAAAAAAATACAGCGATTCCCCGTTTGTTCTCATCTCTTCTGCCGGTAGTGGACTTGGAATGACCTATTCCAGCTCAAATCCAACTGTTGCTACAATTGTAAGTAATGTTGCAACTTTTCATGCTATTGGTTCATCAGATATCACCGCACGACAAGCCGGAGACGCAACCTATGCTCCTGCAAAATATATAAGGACTTTAACGGTGTCCAGGGGGGACCAGACAATAACGTTTGGAGTTCTTCCTTCCAAAACATATGGGGATGTTGATTTTGCACCTGGTGCCACGACAAGTTCCGGGTTAAGTGTTACTTATGAAAGCGGAAATACGGCGGTAGCAACTATTGTATCAAACCAGATACATATTGTTGGTGCCGGTTCTGCAGTAATAACAGCATCACAGGCAGGAAATGAATTATGGAACCCTGCAGCGGATGTGCCCCGGACACTCACTGTAAATAAAGCCAATGCAACAGTTACTCTAAGCGATCTTACAAAAACATATAACGGAACTCCGCAGGCAGCTACTGCTACAACTGTTCCCGCAGGATTGACTGTAGATATTACCTATGATGGCTTGCCGGCTATACCTGTTAATGCAGACTCCTATGCGGTTGCAGCAACCATAAATGATGTAAATTACCAGGGATCCAATTCCGGGACACTTATTATTGATAAGGCATCTCTTACTGCCACTGCCGACGATAAATCCAAAATATATGGCGAAGCAAATCCTGCACTTACAATTTCATATGCAGGATTTGTTAACGATGAAGATCCTTCCGTACTAGATGTTACGCTACCAGTAGCATCAACAACAGCTGATGCCACTTCCGGTGTCGGTACAGTGCCAATTACAGTTTCCGGAGGCAGCGATAATAACTATATATTCAGCTATGAAAGTGGTACTTTAACTATTAACAAGGCCACATTAACAGCTACAGCTGATGATAAAACAAGAGTATACGGCGATCCTAATCCTCCGCTTACTGTCAGCTATTCAGGATTTGTGAACGGTGATGATGAATCTGACCTTGACAGTGAGCCTGTTGCTTCAACAACCGCAGATATATCAACGGATGCTGGTACGGTTCCTATTACTGTATCAGGAGGAAGTGATTATAATTATGATCTCGTTTATATGAGTGGCATTTTAACCATTGAAAAAGCTGATCAGGCAATCACTTTCGATGT